>NZ_LTCZ01000138.1:0-676 GCF_001583455.1 Rhodococcus sp. LB1
GGGGCCGCGGCCGCCTCCGCACAAATCGAGTTGCTGACCGAGCGCCGGCAGCAACTTGCCCGCGAGGCCCAGCAGATCGCACTCCGTCAACGCTACGTCGACCTCAAGATCGACTACTGGCGCGCGATCGCCGCCGGCGACGAGCCCCAGGCCGAACTCCTCGCGGCCGAGGCGAGCGCACTGGCCGACGAACTCCACAACACCAAGAAGCGATAACCCTCACCCACCGCACCCCCGGTGCGCTCACCGACTCGACCGATGCGGCACCGGTCACTCAGCCCTGCCCCGATCACCACCACTGTGACCATCACAGAAGTAAGGAAGTACTGCCATGCGCGTTAACGCGTACGCCGCCCCCGCCGCCGGCCAGCCGCTGGCCCCCACGACCATCGAGCGCCGCGACGTCGGCCCCAACGACGTCCTCATCGAGATCCAGTACGCCGGCATCTGCCACTCCGACATCCACACCGTCAACGGCGACTGGGGCCCGCAACCCTTCCCCGTCGTGCCCGGCCACGAGATCGTCGGCACCGTCACCGAGGTCGGCGCCGACGTCACCCGCCACAAGGTCGGGGACCGCGTCGGCGTCGGCTGCCTCGTCAACTCCTGCGGTCACTGCACCCACTGCCAGGGCGGCGACGAGCAATACTGCGCCCACGGCATGGTCCCCACCTAC
>NZ_LTCZ01000139.1:0-676 GCF_001583455.1 Rhodococcus sp. LB1
GTAGGTGGGGACCATGCCGTTGGCGCAGTACTGCTCGTCGCCGCCCCGGCAGTTGGTGCAGTGACCGCAGGAGTTGACCAGACAGCCGACGCCGACGCGGTCCCCGACCTTGTGGCGGGTGACGTCGGCGCCGACCTCGGCGACGATGCCGACTATCTCGTGGCCGGGCACGACCGGGAAGGGTTGCGGGCCCCAGTCGCCGTTGACGGTGTGGATGTCGGAGTGGCAGATGCCGGCGTACTGGATCTCGATGAGGACGTCGTTGGGGCCGACGTCGCGGCGCTCGATGGTCGTGGGGGCCAGTGGCTGGCCGGCGGCGGGGGCGGCGTACGCGTTGACGCGCATGGCAGTACTTCCTTACTTCTGTGATGGTCACAGTGGTGGTGAGCGGGGCAGGGCTGAGTGACCGGTGCCGCATCGGTCGAGTCGGTGAGCGCACCGGGGGTGTGGTGGGTGAGGGCTATCGCTTCTTGGTGTTGTGGAGTTCGTCGGCCAGTGCGCTCGCCTCGGCCGCGAGGAGCGCGGCACGGTGCTCGTCGCTGGCGGCGATCGCGCGCCAGTAGTCGATCTTGAGGTCGACGTAGCGTTGACGAAGTGCGATCTGCTGGGCCTCGCGGGCAAGTTGCTGCCGGCGCTCGGTCAGCAACTCGATCTGCGCGGAGGCGGCCGCGGCCCC
>NZ_LTCZ01000140.1:0-44646 GCF_001583455.1 Rhodococcus sp. LB1
TATTGGGAGACATGCCCTAGACCGATCCGGTTGCGGAACCGGCTTCTGCAAAGCTTGTCGCCTCGAAGGGCCGACGTGTCGCGGTAGCTCCCGCTGGGCCTGTGGGCAGTTCGGTGGCTGATGGACCCGTAGCTCCGATGATGAAGACCGGCGTCACGCCGCCGTCCCGTGCTCCAGGCTTCCGTGGACGAAAGTCGGGTGGGTGCCCGGTGCGAAGGGGCTGGCGGTCAGTTCGCTGGTGGGGAAGAACTGCACGAAGCGGCTGTCGTGCTGTGATCGGTCGACGAGGGTCTTTTCGACGACGCAGAAGGTGTATTGCTCTGCGGTGGACTCGATGGTGTTGGCGTTGATGATGAGTTCTTGGCCCCACCGCGAAGCCCACCCGGAAATGCCTGGCAACTTGCTGTGTTCGGGGGTCAGCAGCTCGGCGGCGAGCACGTTTTCCGACATCCCCCACACGCCGGTGTCGGTGTTGAGTAACAAGGTTTGGTTGCCAGTGGCGTGGCCGGGAGTGCGGATGAGGGCGACGCCGGGGCCGAGCAGTCGGTCACCATCGATGGGCAAGATGCGGTCGGGGTCGAGATCGATGAAGGTCTCGGGCTGGTACCAAGGCCGCTGCAACGGGTGCAGGTCCTTCATCGCTTCCAGCTCGTGGCGCTGGACCACCAGCTTGGCGTTGGGGAACCAACCCTGTACCGGGGTGTCGGGGGAAATGTCGGTCTGGGGCTTGGTGGTGCCGAGTAATCTGCGCACGTCTTGGGTGTGCAGGTGGTCGAAGGCCAGGTAGTCCACCTCGACCGGATCGATGCCTAGCCTGGCGAGGTTCGCGGGAACGGTGCCGTGCTCGGTCAGCATTCTGGCGAGCACCGGCGCCGGTGTTTGATCGCGGAGTGCGGCAAAATACGGGGTGTTGGCGTCGAGCTCGAAATCGCTGGGCTCCCAAACGAGTGTCTTCTGTGTCCCGTCGCTGTCGTTCCAGCGCACGATCATCATCCGGTTGGTGATGAACAGGAATGGTGCCGGTGAAGACGGGGCGCGCCACAACCCGAATTTCGTCGGATAGGGCAACGTAATCAGGTCGTGTGTGGAGACGCGCGAGGGCGTACCGGTCGCGGCGAACTCACGTTTGAAGTCGGCGGCGGCTTGCCGCGCGATGCGCAATGCCGCACCCGGTCCGCCCGGGGTGGTGTGGATGCGCTCGAGGGTGGGGATTGGTGCGCCGAGATCCACAGGGGCGGGTACCGGAATCGTCAGCGGGGCGCCGCTGGTCGCCGCCATGTGTCGTGGCTCTGCGGTGGGGATCATGCGTTTGAGCGCTTCGAGGGGGGCGGTGATCACTGTGGACATGTTCACGACGTTAGACCTGGTCAGGGTATGAGTGCTGAGCATGGGAGGACCAAGATGGTTGGCTTCTTTTGGACGTCGAGGGAGTGGGCGTGTTGCCCCCTCCCCAACGAACAATGTCGTAGACAAATGCGCATTTGACCCCTGGCCATGGACTCGACCGGAATGGTGAAGTGCCCGATGGTTCGGGTAGTCCGGGTCGTCCCGCACGCCGATCCGCTAGCGGGCGCCCGGGTGTGTCCGTCTTTCAGTGAGCACCATCGCGCCGGTAGGCGACTGCAAGCCCAAGGGCACAGAGTTCGGCTACGACACCGTAGCCCTGCCGGTGCGGGCGCTCCGAGGAACGATCGCCGCCGAGCGGAGCCGGACCTGACTTGCACAGGTCGGAGGGGATTGCCAGGGTCGACGTGGCGTCTGCGCTGGTAGAGAGCTTGTTGGTTCGGGATTTGGCACACTAACGGGTCGGTAGGATCTGGCAGGTGGCGGCGTACATTCGCAAAGTTCGGACTGCATCTGGGGCGACGGCGGTGCAGATCGCGGTCAAGCAGGGCCGCCGCGACAAAGTCGTCGAGCACCTCGGCTCCGCACACACGGACGGCGAGTTGACGGCCCTGCTGCAGACGGCTCGGGAGAGGTTGCAGGCCGGCCAGCAGGAACTCGACCTCGGCCTCGGTGGTGGTGAGCGCGGGTCGGTGATCGCGGCGAAACGATCCCGCTGGCTGATCGAGGTGATCGAGACCGGATGGCGCAAGTTGGGGTTCGATGCGATTGACGACGACGCGTTCTTCCAGTTGGTCCTCGGTCGACTCGTGGAGCCGACCTCGATGAGCGACACCGCCCGAGTCGTCGGCGAGATCGGCCTGACCCCAGCCCACCGCAACACCTACGCCAACGCACTCAAGCGTTGCGCTACAAGCGATTACCAGGATCGTGTCGCCACGAAATGCTTCGAGCATGCCGCGACGACCGGAGGCCTGTCCCTGATTCTCTACGACGTGACGACCCTGTATTTCGAGGCGGAGAAGGAAGACGACCTCCGCAAGGTCGGCTACTCGAAGGAACGTCGCGTCGATCCACAGATCGTGGTCGGACTGCTCGTCGACCGGACCGGATTCCCCCTCGAGATCGGCTGCTTCGAGGGCAGCAAGGCCGAAACCCACACGATCGTGCCCATGATCCGGCAGTTCCAGACCCGGCACGACATCGCCGGTGTCGAGATGGTCGTCGCCGCGGACGCCGGCATGCTGTCGGCCGGCAACCTCAAGGACCTCGACGACGCCGGCCTGAAGTTCATCGTCGGCTCCCGCGTCACCAAGGCGCCCGCTGATCTGGCGAACCATTTCCATTGGAACGGTGACGTTTTCACCGACGGTCAGATCATCGACACCGTCACCCCGAGGCATGCGAAGAGCACCGTCAACAATGTCCGTCACCGCACCGAACCCGTCTGGGACGCAGCCGGACATCCGAAGTCGTGGCGGGCGGTGTGGCAGTACTCGAAGCGCCGCGCCGTCCGCGACAACCAAACCCTGAACGCCCAAGAAGCCCGGGCCCGCGAGGTCGTCGACGGGGCGAAGGCACCGAAATCGACGAGGTTCGTCAAGACCACCGCGGGCGGCCGCACCCTCGACAGCGCATCTCTCGACCGGGCCCGGTCGCTGGTCGGGTTGAAGGGCTACGTCACCAACCTCTCCGCCACCCTGATGACACCGGGCGAGGTCATCGGAAAATATCACGACCTCTGGCACGTCGAGCAGTCGTTCCGCATGTCGAAAACTGATCTACGGGCGCGGCCGATGTTCCACCACACCCGAGACGCGATCGAAGCCCACCTCACCGTCGTGTTCACCGCCCTCGCCGTAGCCCGCTACCTGCAAGCCGAGACCGGGATCTCGATCGGACGCATCGTAAAAACCCTCCGGCCCCTGCAAGAAATCCGCCTGACCATCGCCGGCCAACCCCACACCGCCGCCGACCCACTCACCGCCGACGCAGCCCGCATCCTCACCGCACTGGACATCCCGCACTCGTAGTCAGCGTTGGCACACTAAATCTGTGCAAGTCAGGCGAGCGGAGCCGGATGGTTGTCCTCTTGTCCGGATCGGCGATGGCCGAGCAGACTAAGGGTGTTGCGGGCGGAAGCACCTGGTGCGTGCGTGCCGATCGGGCACCCGATGATCCGGCCGGAACCCTGCCGGTCATCATTCAGTATCCAGGAGCTTTACATGCCCAGTCCCAGCCCCGGTTATTCGATCACCGTCCGCGTCCATGCACCGGTCGGCGCTGGCACCACGTCGACGTTGGCGGCCGCGATCGCATCGGTGAAAGGTGCCATGACGGCGCTCGATGTCGTCGAGAGCCATCCCGACCACATGGTCATCGACCTCACCTGCGATGCCTCGGACGTCGCGCACGCCGACCAGATCTCTACCGCGATCGCCGAGGTTCCGGGGGTGATCGTCGGCAAGGTCAGCGACCGCACCTTCCTTCTGCATTTGGGCGGCAAGCTCGAGGTGGTCCCCACGGTTCCGCTCACACACCGCGACGACCTCTCCCGCGCCTACACCCCCGGCGTCGCCCGGGTGTGTACCGCCATCGCTGAACACCCCGAGGATGTGCGCCGCCTGACGATCAAACGCAATACCGTCGCCGTGGTCACCGACGGCTCCGCGGTCCTGGGTCTGGGCAACATCGGTGCCGCGGCGTCGATCCCGGTGATGGAGGGCAAGGCGGCACTGTTCAAACGGTTCGGCGGTGTCGACGCCTGGCCGGTCTGCCTGGACACCCAGGACCCGGATGCCATCGTCGAGATCGTCCGGGCCCTCGCGCCGGTGTACGGCGGGATCAACCTTGAAGATATCTCCGCCCCAAGGCGTTTCGAGATCGAGGCTCGGCTCCGCGGTATCCTCGACATTCCGGTGTTCCACGACGACCAGCACGGGACCGCGATAGTGGTCCTGGCCGCCCTGACCAACGCGCTGCGGGTGGTCGGCAAGTCGCTCGGCCGGGCTCGGATCGTGGTGTCCGGCGTCGGCGCCGCCGGGCACGCTGTCATCCGGTTGCTCGTCGCCCAAGGTGCGACGAACGTCATCGGCTGCGGGCGTCGGGGGATCGTGTCCCCGGACGACACCGCCGACGAGTTTCGTACCTGGATCGCCGAGCACACCAATCCCGAGGCTCGGACGGGATCACTGCGGGACGCGTTGGTCGGGGCGGACGTGTTCATCGGGGTCTCGGCGCCGAACATTGTCACGGGCGATGACATCGCGGCGATGGCCGACGAGTCGATCGTGTTCGCGCTGGCCAATCCGGTCCCGGAGGTCGATCCGGTCGCCGCCGGTGAGCATGCCACCGTGGTGGCCACCGGTCGGTCGGATTTCCCCAACCAGATCAACAACGTCCTCGCCTTCCCGGGGGTGTTTCGTGGTCTGCTCGACGCGCACGCGGTCGACATCACCGACGAGATGTTGATCGCCGCGGCTGGCGCGATCGCCGACAGGGTGTCGCCGTCCGAGCTCAATGCCACGTACATCGTGCCGAGCGTGTTCGATGCCACCGTCGCGCCGGCGGTCGCGGCGGCGGTGCGCGAGGTGGCCGAGCGGGGGCCACGGTCCGAGAAGTGAGCCGTTCGCTCATTGGTTTCCGTGTCCCAGGCGATCACAGCTGCGGGCGAGACGTCCCGAGGCCCGAGCCGGCGCCCATGGTGCATCGCGCCCACCCGTCCCTGCAGCGCGTCGCGCCGGGGCGGTGCTCTATGTGAGGTCATGGGTACTCCGCCTCGGGTCGCGAAGATTGGAGGACGGGAAGGGATCGGGGGAGGGAGTCGTATCTGAACGCCCCGGTGCCCAGCGGTTTTCTGCTGGGCGATGTGATCGGCGGTTACGGAGTCGCCCAGGCCTGCATCGGTGCGGTGAAAGCATGTGGCTGGACTCCGGCCGACACGACGGTGGCAATCCAGGGCATCGGCACCACGGGGGCGGCGCGGCCTGGCATCTGTACGAGGCCGGTATGCGCGAGTACCTGACCCTGCCTCAGTGGCGACGACGTTCGTCCCGGCGAGCCGGGAGTTTGATTGTGGCGGCGAACGCGGCCCGGAAGATCTCGTCGGCGGCATCCCGAGATCCGTTCGGCCAACGGCCCCACCGACCCGGCAGGCGCATTCACGACTGCCTCCCTGCGACGGGTACTCATCACTCCTGTCGTTTGTCTGGAAAGGGCGGGGGTGTGGCGCGCGCGATCACTGGGGGCCGTCCGCGGTGCGGGGTCGGGTTCGGGGTACGAGTTCGAACCAGGCGCTGATCCCGCCCTGTAGGTGCGGATCCGGATAGCTGAGGGCCAGGCCCTGCTGGTCGAAGGCGGCGAACCATTCCGTCCAGGAGATGTGTTCGAGTCCGGAGTCGACTCCGTGCAGGTCGATTCGGAGCACGTCGTTGGCCGTGGTGTGGGGGACCCGGGCGGGGATGCCGTGATGGGCTTGGGTCCATTGACGGATTTCCTCGTGGTCGGTGGTGAGATGCGTGTGTGTGGTCATGAGATCGATCCTGCTGTGTCGCGGCGTGGTGTCGTCGTGGCTCGGTCGCCGGGGCGGGTGAGGTGATCGTCGGGGCGATCGACACCGGGTGCGAGGCGGCCCAGGTGTGGGACCTGGAGCGGGGGCAGTGCCTGCATACCCACTGCGGCCGTATTCAATCAAGGCGTGACCTGCGCACCAGGGCTGCCTTCACGGAGCTGGTGTCGGGCGTTTCCGGCCGGGGGGCATGCCGTGGTGGACGCTCATGGTTGCCGTCGAACGCCTGGTCGGTCAGCCCGCTTGCGGTGCAGTCGAGGGTCCTCCGGAACTACTGGCGGTGGGGTCGTTCGGTTCGGGGTTTGATCGGCCTGGTGGGCGGCGCGATCTGGTTCTGGCGGCTCTACCGTGCCAGCGACCGTGACGCGTGAGCGAGGAGCCGGTCGTCGTCGGCAGATGCAGAACGGACGGCGGCCAAGTGATCGCTCCGCGGGACTGTCGAGTGGACGTAGCTCAAGCCATCTGTCGGTGCGGGTGCCCGCGGTCTGCTTCCCGATCTCCAAGCCCAACCCTGGTCCGCCGACCGCACGGCAGCTGGGCACCCGACGTGGACCGGTTGCGAAACGCTCGGGCAGACACGTGAGAAAGGCGACTTTCCGTGTCGTGGACCGACGAGCGGTCGGGGAGAATCCCGACGACATCGGTCCGCCGCCGGATCTCCTTGTTGAGTTTCCTGGGGATTTTGGACCAGCTCTGCCGCCAGATCAATCCCAACTCCACGCATGGGTGCGGAGGACGTTCCTGCCGGATTGCCAGCCTGAGGGTGGACAGTGGGCCGCTCCATCCGATCTCGCGTGTGCGGGCGCGTCCGTTACCGACATTGGTGATGATCGGCTGCAATCATTCCGGCAGGCTAATCCGGTTGGAAGGAACCGACTCCCCGAACAACACCTATATCACCGAAGCGGCAATGACCTCGTGGTGCGTCTCGGTGCTGCCGAATAGCAGTGTGTCGCTCTTAGCTCGCCGAAAGTACCTGTGTAGGGGGTGTTCCCAGGTGAATCCGATACCGCCGTGGATTTGGATGGATTCTTCGGTGGCGTAGGTGAAGGCCTCGGACGCCAGCACATGCGCGATGCTCGCTGCAGTGGCTAGTTCGTTTGTTGGCTTTTCGTCGGAGTTCGCAGCGTCCAGCACTGCCGCGTGCGCCAATTCGAGTGCCACCAGCATGTCGGTGAGGCGGTGCTTGATCGATTGGAACGAGCCTATCGGTCGGCCGAACTGCTCCCGGGTCTTGGCGTACTCGACCGACATTTCCAGGCACGCCTCGGCGGCGCCGACCTGTTCGGACGCCAGTGCTACGAGGGCTGACGCCTGGGCGCGTGGCAGCGTCGCATCTAGGTTCGCGTCGCCGACCGTCTGTGCGTGGGCGTCGAAGAACTCGATCCGGGTCAGTGGGCGGGTGGTGTCCAGGGACTCTAGTGGGGTACGCACGACGCCGGGAGCGTCGCCGTCGATGACGGCCAGCTCGAGGCCTTTCTCTCCGCGTGCGACAACGACGAGAAGATCTGCGCTGTCGCCGTTTACCACGAAATCTTCCGTGCCCCGGAGAATCATCCCGCTGTCACCGGTTGCAGTGGCGGTAATCGGGGTGTCGAAGTAGGGGTACCCGGCGACCAGCGTGGCGGTGCGTTTGCCTGTTGCGATGGCGGGCAGATGTGCGGCGCGGCCCACGTCCGAGGCGCATTCCGAGAGGGTGAGGCCGGCAAGGCACACGGACGAGAAGTAGGGGGCGTCGGAGATGGTGCGGCCGAGTTCGTGCATCACGACCGAGGTGTCTTTGAGGGTGCAACCGGCTCCACTGAAGCGCTCGGGGAAGGGGATCTCGGTCAAGCCCAGGCCGATGAGCCCTTCCCACGGTACGTGTTTCGTATCAGCGTTCTTCGTGAGGTAAGCGCGGACGCTGTCGCGAAGTTGTTCTTGTTCATGGGTCAATTCGAGGGCCATGTTTGCTCCTAGCGCGGTTCTTTGGGCAGCCCGAGGCCGCGTTCGCCGATAATGTTTCGCTGGATCTCGTCGGACCCGCCGGCGATGCGGTAGCCCGGGGCGCCTAGGAGATGCTCGGTCCAGGCATAGGTGTTCTGGGTGCCCGTGTCGGCGAGGATGCGGGGTCCGAGGAATCGGGCTGCGGCGTCACCGATGCGTTTTAGATTTTGCGTCCACACGAGCTTGGCGATCGAGCCTTCGACTCCGGGGACATGGCCGGCGAGTTCGCGCTCGGCCTGCCGGGCGTTGAACATTGCGGTGGCGCGTTCGTAGACGACGACTTGGGCGAGTGTCTGACGCACGTGGGGGTCGTCGGTGATGCCAAGTTGCCTGGCGAGCCTGATCAGGTCGGCTGCGCTGCCGCCGGCGGAGACGATTCCGCCGCTGGAGCTGCGTTCGAATCCGAGGGTGGTCAATGCGACGTTCCAACCGTCGCCGACCTCGCCGAGACGCAGCGAGTCAGGCAGTTCGACGTCGGTGAGGAATACCTCGTTGAAGGTGGAACCGCCGGACATCTGGCGGATGGGGCGGGTTTCGACTCCTGGGGCGTCCATCGGCACCAGGAACGCCGTCATTCCGCGGTGCTTGGGTGCGGCGGGGTCGCTCCGTGCGATGAGTAGTCCCCATTCGGCGAATTGTGCGCCCGAACTCCACACCTTCTGACCGGTGATCTTCCAGCCGGTGTCGGTGCGAACTGAGCGGGTCGTGAGCGCGGCCAGGTCGGAGCCGGCGCCGGGTTCGGAGAATAGTTGGCAGCACAGTTCGTCGGCACGCAGGAACGGTTGCACGAATCGTTGTTTTTGTTCCTCGGTGCCGAGCAGATGGATGGTCGGTGCGATCAGCTCCACAGTCACGAGGATGGTTTCGTGCCGCTCCGGGGCGCGGAACTGACGTTCGAGCTCGACGTAGATCCGTTCGTGGGAGGCGGTCAGGCCCGGTCCGCCCCATTCGGGGCACCAGGTGATCGCGCCGAATCCGGCATCGACGCGTGCGGATTGCCAGGCCTTGCCGCGGACGAGTAGTTCGCGCTCTTCGGCCTCTGTGCGGTTGTGGAAGATGGCGTAGGACTGCTCCGCGTCGTTTCCTGGCAGGTCGGTGTCGGTGGCCGGCAGATGCCGGTCCAGCCGCTGGGACAGCCACGCGGTGGCGCGCTCGCCGAACGCGTCCAGGTCTTCCGGTGTTGCCAATTCGCGCGTTGCGGTACTCATGGGTTCTTGCCGTTCGTCAATGCGGCCATTCGTGCCTCGACCGCAGTCTTGGAGTCCGGATGCTCGGACAGCCGGACGGTGAAGGTCTGTTCGAGTTCGTAGCCGCGCTTGAGGTCCATACCCTCGCAGCCGTTCAACGATTGCTTCGCCAGGGTCAGTGCGTAACGGCTCTTCGAGGCGATGGACCGTGCGCGGGTGAGTGCGGTGTTCATGAGCGTGTCGTGGGGGACTACCTCGATCGGCGCGCCCCACCGCTCGAGGGTGTGTGCGTCGACGGCTTCTGCGGTGAAGAACAGCCGGCGCATTGCTTGCTGCGGCAGCATGCGGGCGGTGAAGCGGCCGCCGCCCAGTACCCCGACGTTCATTTCCGGCAGCCCGAACGTCGCCTTTTCCGACGCCACCACGAGGTCGCACGATGCGGTCAGGCCAAGTCCGCTGCCTAGTGCCGGCCCGTTGACGGCGGCAATGACGGGGATCGAGCAGTCGATGAGGTTGAACATCGCGCGGCGGACGTTGCGCATCTGCAGTTCACCGCTCGTCGTGTCCATGGTGCGGAAGTCGTTGAGGTCGTTGCCCGCGCAGAACACGGGACCGCGTCCTGTGAGCACGGCGACGTTGACTGTGGGATCGTCCGATAGCCGGTCGAAGGTCTCGGCGAGTTCGCCGTACATTCGGTGGTCGAGTGCATTGACCTTGCCGCGGGCGAGTTCGACCAGGGCGATCCCTCGTTCGGGTTGGGAGATGAGAATGTGCTCGGTCATGTGGTTCTCACTTCTCATGCGTCGCATGAAGGCTGACGCCGACCATCTGCGGCGGGAGGTTGGTGCGGTTACGGGTCCAGTCGCGGAGCGCGAACTTCTGGATCTTGCCGCTCGCGGTCTTGGGTAGTACGTCCACCACGAAGACGCTCTCGGGGATTTTTTGCTTGGCGACCTCGCGTCCGGTCAGGAACTCGTGGACGTCTTCGAGAGTGAGGTCCTGTGCGTGGTGTGTGACGACGAAGGCGCAGCCCCGCTCACCGGTCGTCGCGTCCGGCCCGGCGACGACGGCGACCTCGCTGACGGCGGGGTGCTCACTGAGCAGGTTTTCCACCTCGTGAGTGCTGATCTTCTCGCCGGAGCGGTTGATGATGTCCTTGATTCGGCCCTCGATGTGTATAGCGCCGGTTTCGTCGAACCGTGCGAGGTCACCGGACCGGAAGAAGCCGTCCTCGGTGAACGCCGCGGCGTTGAGTGAGGAGTCGAGGTACCCGAGGAAGGTGTCGGGGCCGCGCCACAGGACTTCGCCGACGGAGCCGGGCGCGACGGGGCGCTCGGCGGGGTCGACGATGATCACCTCGGTGGGCGCGAGGACTCGCCCGTCGGTTCGGGTGCGTAATTGCGTTGTGTCCCAGCGATTGCCTGCTGTGACGGACGGCCCTTCGGTGGCGCCGTACATTCGGACGACGGTGCCGAGCCGATCGGTGGCCCGGCGGGTCAGTTCGTCCGGCATGTCAGCGCCGCCGCACACGATGTACCTGATCGACGGAGTGGGGCGACCCGCCGAGACCGCGGCGTCGAGTAGCCCTTGCAGGAACGGTGTGGAGAAGATCATGAAGCTGGCGTCTTCGCGGGCAATCTTGTCGAGTGCGGCGACTGGATCCCACTGATCGTGCAGCACGACCGGCGCCCCGACTAGGAACGGCAGTGTCAAGGCGCAGTTCACCCCGGTCACGTGCGTGACCGGTGAGGGGTTGAAGATGACGTCGTTCTCGTTGAGGCCGAACAACTCGATCATCGAGAGGTTCTCGAACACGAGCGTGTTGTGGCTGTGCAGCGCGCCCTTCGGATCCGCGGTCGTCCCAGAGGTGTACAGCAGCAGGCAGACCTGATCTGGATCCGGCTCTTGCAGTGCGGCAACCACCTTCGCGGCTTCAGCCGGGGCACTGCCGAGCAGCTCCTTCCATGTGGTCATCCGCTCGTCGGTGCTGCGCTCGTCACGGTCGCCGAGGACGACGACCTTCTTCACGTGCGGCAAGTCGTCGAGTAGCTGGTCATACATGGCGGCGTAGTCGAATCCTCGGTAGGTCGCGGGAATGAAGACGGCCGACGCCTGCGCCTGCCCGAGGATGAACCGCAGCTCGCGCCCTCGGTAGATCGGGACTATGGGGTTGGCGACGGCGCCGAGCTTCATGATCGCCTGGTAGATGATGACCGCTTCGGCCCGATTGGGGAGCTGGAACGAAACCACGTCGTCGGAACCGATCCCGACCGAATGCAGCGCCGCAGCGAGCGTGGTCGCGTCGCGGTCGACGTCGGCGAAGGTCAGGCGTGTGTCGCCGTCGATCACGGCCACGGCATCGGGGAACAGCGACGCAGCGCGTGTCAAGTAGTGCCCGATCGGCTGATCACGCCAGTGCCCTGACTCTCGGTAGGAACGGACAAGGTCGGGCGTCGGTGGGCGCGTCGGCCACATCTTTACCTCCGGGAGATTATTGCGTTCGGATGTTGAGTGGGTGCCACGGGTTGACTGGTGTCACGCTAGCCACTTTCCCTAAATATGTACAGAGTTTGTCGATTCGCGCTCCGGCCTGGGTAGGGTTTGTACGCATGGCGGCTATGCACCGAACTGTCGACGAGTACACCGGGGACGCAATGACGAAGGACGATGCCCATCGCGCACCGGGCAGGGCCCCGAAAATGTCCGAGCGCATCGCGAACCGGATAGCGGACGAGATCCTCGGGGGCGGCATCGAGGCCGGTGACCGGCTGCAGACCGAGAAGGAAATGGTCGCCGAGTACGGCGTGGCGCGCACGACCGTGCGCGAAGCCCTCCGCCTGCTCGAGAGCCGGGGTCTGGTCACCATTCGGGCCGGTGTCGGCGGCGGCCCGGTCGCGTGCCGGCCGCAGTTCGAATCACTGGGCAACACCATGAAACTGTTCCTGCAGCTCGAGGGTGCAAATCTCAGCGACGTCATCGACACCCGACTGACCCTGGAACCGGTCGTCGCGCAACAGGCAACTCCTCGAATCACGAACGGCCAGCTGGACGAATTGCAGGCAGCGCTCGACAGTATGCGGACACAGCCCGACGACTACGACAACTTCATCGAGAAGAATGCACTGTTCCACACCACCATCTACACCGCGTCCGGAAACCCGGTGCTGCGCATCCTCATGGAAACACTGCTGCTCTTGGTGCGCGACGCGGAACCCTCGCGGCATCCCGAGATCACCCGCACCGCCGCCGTCGAAGCGCAGCAACTCGTCCTCAATGCCATGCGCGCGCGAAATGCGTCCGCCGCGGGAGAGGCAATGGAGGCCTTCGTCCATGACACCGCGAAGTACTACCGTAAGCGCCTTGCGCACATCATCTCCGAACCCGTGCGCTGGCAGCTCTAGCGGACTGCTTCCGTCAATTTTCGTAAACATGTACAGAGTTAGCGGATGCGCGGTTATGGTGTGGAGGCGCTCGCAGGATCTGACTCACCCCACCTGTGGTGAGCGCACCTTCGGTTCACTCTCCGCACAGAAATGAGACGTTCGTGGCGACCCACACGAATTCCACCTCGCGCACCCCGACCGTCGAGCAAACCAGGCGCCGCGGCGTTCTCGCCGCAGCTGTCGGCACCATCGTTGAGTACTACGACCTCACCGTCTACGCCTACCTGGCCGTGGTCGTCAGTCCACTGTTCTTCCCCGGCAACGATCCCACCGCCGCATTGCTCGCCAGCCTCGCCGTATTCGCGTCGGCCTACCTCATGCGCCCCATCGGCGGCATTTTCTTCGGCCGCCTCGGCGACCGGCACGGACGCAAGCGCGCCCTGCTGGTGTCCGTACTGCTGATGGGGGTCGGCAGCCTCCTCATGGCATGCCTGCCGACGTACGCGTCCGCGGGCATCGCCGCGCCGATCCTGCTGGTCCTCGCGCGTCTGGTGCAGGGCTTCTCCGCAGGCGGTGAACTCGGCGGAGCATTGACCTACGTCTATGAGACCGTCGGGGAAAAACGTAAGGGCCTGGGCGCCTCGTTCGTCGCACTCGGCAGCAACGGTGGTTTCGCGCTCGCCGCGATTGCGGTCGGGACCGTGTCAGCGCTCACCACCGAACCGCAGATGACGAGCTGGGGCTGGCGGATCCCGTTCCTGCTGGGCGTCCCGCTCCTGCTCTTCTGCCTGTGGACCCGGACCCGCATCGACGACACCGCACAGTTCGAGAATGCCGCGGCCAGGGACGACCTGGCGAAGTCACCGTTCGCCGAACTCATCCGCACACACCCCAAGCAGGTTCTGCAGGTGTTCGGGCTCGGCGTGGCACAGAACGCCACCGGCTACATGGTGCTCACCTACATCGGCATCCACCTGGTCCGCCAAGGCGGATTCGATCGGACCGCGGTCACCTGGACGACCGCGCTCATCATCGTGCTGATCGCGCTGTTGATGCCGGTCGCCGGTCTACTCGTCGACAGATTCGGCAGCGTCCCGGTCGCGGCAGCCGGACTGATCGGATCCGGCATCCTTGCTTACCCGGCCATGTCCCTGATGGGCGGTCACGGGCTGGTCGTCGCGGGCGTGGCTTTCTTCGTCTTCGCGCTCGGCACCCCGCTCATACAGGTCGCCACGGCACCACTGTTCCCGTCGCTGTTCAACTCTCGCGTCAGGCTCACCGGCGTCGCTCTGGGCTTCAACCTGGCGACGATCGCGACCGGCGGAACGGCCGCGTACATCGCCACCTGGCTGATCGACCGGACCGGCAGCGCCTTGTCGCCGGCATACTTTCTCGCAGGATCGTGCCTCATCGGGTTGCTGACCCTGTTCAGCATCCGAACTGCAACCTACGGCGGCGTCCGCCGCGAGTCCGCCTCCCATCCGGATACCGCTGCGTCCGTCGCACGTCGCTGATGTCGTCCACCCGAATGACATTTCCGATCGCGGCGTCTTTGCGACACTTACTACAGGGATCGTCCGTCTCTACCGTGGCGGGGTGACGTGAAGGGGGCAACATGGCGCTGGCAGTGCGTACGTCGCGTGTCGTGCACGGCATCGCCGCCGCTTCCAGCGCAGTCCTCGCGTCCTTCGGTATCGCGTTGTCCGTGACGTCAACTGCTCACGCTGCACCAACCGACGTGCAGTTCTTTCTTCCGACATATGGTGTTACGGCTGCTCCGCCCTACATGTTGTCGTCGGCCGTCGGTGGATGGGTCATCGCGCAGACCGACTTTGAAAAACCGGGGATGACGCGATTTGTAAGCGATGACGCCAACTATTGCTTCTGTAGTATCGAGTGGCGAAATCTATCGACAGGAGCTGCCGGAATAACCCAGGTGGTACCGAGAAGCATGCTGAATCGGGGGTATGTACGGACAGGTCCGGGAGTGCTCGTCGCCTCAGTCGGGATTCCCGGGACTCCGAGCTTCACGTTGCTGCCGGGCGCCGGGGTGTGGACGGTTCCGTAGATCGCTGCCGCCGCCCTATGACAACATCCTCCGCATGAGTCCGATCGTTGACCCGCAGGATGAATCTGCGCTCTACCTCGCTGCCTCAGCGCACACCCGTGAGCAGGTACTCGCCAGGCCGTGCCCCGTTCCAGCGACTGCTGGTGTCTACGGCTGGTGGTTCCGGAAATTGCCGGCCGAGATCGACACCTCGGGGTGCGCGAAGCGGGACGGGCTCACGCTGCTCTACACCGGCATCAGTCCGAGCAAGCCGCCGACCAACGGCAAGGCTCCCAGTACGCAGAACATCCGGAAGCGAATCAAGACCCACTACACCGGTAACGCTGCCGGGTCGACACTCCGCCTCACGCTCGGTTGCCTGGTCGCGGATGAGGTCGGGATCGAGTTGCGCCGTGTCGGATCGGGTAAGCGGTATACCTTCCACACCGGGGAGACGCTGCTGTCGAAGTGGATGGCCGAGAACGCCCTCATCTCGTGGATCGCGCATGAGGAGCCGTGGGAACTTGAGGATCGGTTGATTGCAGGCTTGGACGTTCCGCTCAACCTGGACGGCAACTCGCGTAACTCCTTCTATCTCCAGTTGAAGGCTGCGCGTGCCGCTGCGAAGCGCCGGGCTGATGATCTGCCAGTCCTTCCGAACCCCGGCGTGGGCGGGCGGTAGATCGAGGTTCGATCGCGTTTCATCCAAAAGTTTTGCGACCCAAGGTTCTCGTCAAAGGTTCTGGCAGACCATAGATATGGACAGTGGCGGCGGTTCGTGGCGCGTGAGCGGTTGCACGGTCGCGGACGACGTCTTCTGGGATGCGTGCCAAGCGGCGGGGCGAATGAGACTGAGCGTCGCAATGAAGGCATAGAGGAATAGGGTTGGCAGGTTGAGATTCCTACGGGGTGGGTAGTGGCGCGGACGTTTCGTTAGATGTGTCGGATGAGGCGGAAACGAGCAGCAGTCTTTGGTGGGCGCCTCGATGTCGTCGGAACCGGCGCGACGAACAGAATGTGAGGATAAGGTCTTTCACTTCAGGGGGATACCTGCGAATTCGATTGCTGCAGGCGAGGTCGTAGAGGCGATCTTCGTACTCGTGTTTGGAGATTCCGAAGTTGACCATGATGTCTTCCGCGGGTCCTCCGCCGAACGCGGACCAACGTCGGAAGAATTGCACCATGAAGTCATCTTCACGAGTGCTCGCTTGATGCTCCTCTGGCCTGTTCGTCATTTCCACTCCTCTTACCCCGCCGCCAGCGTCAATGTCCTGAGCTGTGTGCGTGCCTAGGTCTCCACCGGCGTACCCGCTGGGACAGACGATAGGACCGCGGACTGTCTGACCGCATTACGTTGGGAGATAGCCTGAAACCGTCTTTTCCTCTGCTGAGGATGAGGACTGCGCCACATGTGGGATCACTGTTTGTGTGCGACCACCCACGCTGCGATCTGGGCGCGTGAGGTGAAGCCCAGTTTCGTGAGGATGTGTTCGACGTGCCCCTGGGCTGTTCGGTTGGCGATGACCAGCCTGGCCGCGATTGCTCTGTTGGTCAGGCCTTCTGCTACGAGCTCTGAGACTTGGTGTTCGCGTTTGGTCAGGTGGCAGTTGTCCGAATCGGCGTGCGCCGGAGGAAGCGGCGCGTCCTCGTCAAGGGCGAAGGCCACCGCCTCCTCGAGCGTCATCTTCTGTCCGGCCTGATAGGTGTCGTTGAAGCACCTGCTGCTCAGAGTGTTACGCGCCTGGTTGGCGCATTCTTCGTGATACACATGTAAGCCCGGTATGTGAACTGGTGCGCTGCCGACGCTCTCCCAGAGTCCTTCGGCGGCGCCCATCAACTGCGCGGCGTGCTCCGCTTGATCGTTCTTGGCAGCGATCCATGCCAGTGCCTCCAGACACCAGGCTGTACTGAGCGGATCGTCGACGGTCCGCGCCATCCGGAGTCCCTGACCGAGGAGCCCCGTCGCTCGGTCACGGTTGCCGAGTTGCCAGACCTGCAGACCCAGAACCCAGAAGGATCGGGCGCGGTAGACCGATTCTCCCAGGTCGGCGCTGAGGGTGAGGGCTTCCTCGTTGCGGGCGATCGCTTGTTCGGTGTCGCCGAGGAGTCCGCTGGCGAGTCCGAGTCCTTGGAGTGTGGAGATCCGCAGGAAGGGCATGGGGTGGGTATCGAGGACCTCGAGAGCCGCGGTAAAAGACGTTGCAGCTATCTGTAGGCTGCCGGAGTACAGCGAGTGCATGCCTTCGGCGTGGTGCAGATGCGCCTGTGCCACTACATCGTCGACTTGGGTGGTCGCAGTGCCGGCTACGGTAAGTAGTTGCTCTCCAGCGGAGAGGTCGCCTTGGCGACCGGCGAGCACGCTCTGAGCGCACAGTGCCCTCACAGTGTCCACCGGATGTGTACCGTCATCTGTAGGCAATGCGCTGTCGAGCCATCGTCGCCCTTCGCTGAGAAGACCGCGAGAAAACCAAAAGGGATACAGGGCGGCGGCGAAGTCAATCGAATCCGGTTCCCGCTGTGCGATGCGGAACTGTAGTGCGTCCCGAAGATTCGGTTGCTCGCGATCCAATCGAAGGATCCACGTCAGCTGGTGTGCACTCACCCACTCGGCTTCTGCCTCACGGGCCATCTGCCGGTACCAATCGCTGTGGCGGCGCCTCTGCGTCATGATGTCTTCAGCGCCGTGCAGTTTCTCGCGGCCGTACTCGCGCAAAGTTTCGAGCATGCGGTAGCGGACCGTGAGTCCCTCCTCCTCTCGAAGCAGAATCGACTTGTCGACCAACGACGCGATGATATCCAGGACGTAGTGGGTGGCCAGACCATCGGCGTAAATAGCTTCGGCTGCATCCAATTCAAAACTGCCGGCAAAAACCGATAGTCGTGACCAGAGCGTGCGCTCCTGGGGTGTGCAGAGGTCGTGACTCCAGTCGATGCACAGCCGCAGGGATTGCTGGCGGGTCGGTGCGCCCCGCCGACCTCGTGAGAGCAGTTTGTAGCGGTCGGTGAGTTTGTCATAGATCTGGTCGATCGAGATCGCGCGTAGGCGGACCGCGGCCAGCTCGATCGCGAGTGGTAGTCCGTCGAGCTGTTTGCAGATGCGAGCGACCTGACTCCAGTTATCCTCTGTGAGTTCAAATTCGGGGAGTGCGGCGGTGGCGCGGGCGAGGAACAATGTCACGGCGTCGTATTGGCTCATCGCCTGCATCGATCGTGTTCTTCGCGAGTCTGGGGTGGCCAAGGGTTGTACCCGATGGAGTGTTTCACCGCCGAGGCCCAGTGGTTCGCGGCTGGTAGCAAGGATTCGTAGCTCGGGGCAGGACTTGAGGAGTGTCTCAGTGAAGGCGGCGGTGGCTTCGATGAGGTGCTCACAGTTGTCGAGGACAAGCATGCATTGGCGTGACCGGAGGTACTCGATGAGCCCGTGAAGGCGGTGTTTGTCGGGTTGTTCTTGGATCCCGAGCGTGTAGGCAACAGTGTCGACGAGGAAGTCGCTGTCGGTCAGCTCGCTGAGTTCGATCAGCCACACACCGTCTCCGAATGCGCGATGTGATTCGGCGGCCACCTTTGTCGCGAGCCGGGTCTTTCCGACTCCTCCGGTCCCGATCAGTGTCACGAGGCGCGACTCGGCCAGTAGGCTTTTGGTGGTTGCTATTTCGTGGCGGCGTCCGACGAAGGTGGTCAGGTCTGCGGGCAGATTGCCTCGGACCTTGGGGGAGGTGCTCAGGTCTTGGCCCGTAGCAGTGGGCACGACGGTGAGAGCCGGTTCCGGTTGGGAGTGGATGGCTTCGCCCGCGGTGTCCGGCAGGGGTGGGCGTGCTGACTCAGTGGTCGGGTGAGGTTCGCGATGAGTGATCAGGGCCATGTCGTCCACCGGGCAACCGTTAAGGCGTTGCATTCGCCGAAGACGGTTTCCGAACTCTGCGGCTGTGGAGGGACGGTCCTCGGGTTTTGTTGACATGGCTCGTTCAATCTCGGCGCAGACATTGTCGGGAACTCCGAGGTGTCGGAGGTCGGGAATCGGTTGGGTCGTCACTCGGAGGTAGTGGGCGACAATCGGTTCGTTGGCTTCTCGCTCGTATGCGGCGTGGCCGGTCATGGCGTAGAACATTGTCGATGCGAGCGCATAGACGTCCGCGGCAGCAGTTGGGCAAGCACCTTGCAGTATCTCCGGGGCGGTGTAGGCGAGCGTGCCGGTGACGGCGTGTTGGGCGGTCTCGAAACCACCAGCGATGTGGGCGATACCGAAGTCCGCGAGCTGCGGTTCGCCGTAGTCGGTGAGCAGTATGTTCGCGGGCTTGACGTCGCGATGAAGGATGCCGGCGCTGTGGGCGGCGGACAGGGCGCCGGAGATGCGCACCCCGAGGCGTAGCGCGTCGTTCCAGGTAAGCGGGCCCTGTTGATGAATCCGATTCTCGAGAGACCCGCGGCGATGGAATTGCATTGCTATGTATGGCAAGTCGGATGCCGTGCTCCCGCATTGGAAGACGCTGACAATGTTCGGGTGGCCTGATAGTCGGCCCATCGCGCGCTGTTCGCGAAGGAATCGTCCGAGATTCGACGGCTCGAGATCTGAGGTCATGACTTTGACGGCGACGGTCCGCTCCAGGGCTGCTTGGGCGCAGCGGTAAACGGCTCCGAAGCCACCTCGTCCGATCTCTTCGGCGTCGTCGAACCCGGCCATCGCCAGTTCGTCGGGAAGGGATAGTGGTGCGATTTGCCATGCTGCGGTCGCCGCGGTCGAGTGCCTCGGTGTTGCTCGCGGGCGGTGGTCGTTCGTGCGGTGAGGATGGGTGTCAGTGGACAGCTCATCCGGTGTGACTCGAATGCAGGTTTTCATGCGCTTGACCAGCTTCTGGATCGTCGAAGAATCGAGCGATTTACCAGTGACAATGCTCCGGTTCCCGGCGAGCGGCTATTCCCTGAGGGATAGAAGGCTGCCCCGGTTTGCTCCCTCGAGGATGACGCCCCCATCACGCTCGGACAGTAGAACTTGTAGTCGCCACCCCACCTCGCTGTTGAAGATGCAAACCCTCGTCTCGCTCGAGGCCAGGACGGGACGTATGTGCCCGCTCGGGCGGCACCTCGTCGATGCAGTCTCACCACCGGTGGAGCTGCGCACCTGAAGGAGATGAATGTTGTCTACCGAAGCACCTTCCCTTGTCCTCCCTGCAGAGTTCCCGATGACGATCGGTGGGCGGACTGTGACCGCACAGGCCACGGCGCCGGTGTACAACCCGGCGACCACCGAGACGATCGCCGAAGTTCCTGTTGCGACCTCTGATCAACTAGACGAGGCCGTCGCGGCCGCTCAGACCGCGTTTACCGGCTGGTCGGCGACACCGCTCGCCGAACGCCAGGCCATCGTCGCGGCGATCGGCGATCGGCTCGAAGCCCACGCCGAAGAGTTCCTGGCATTGTTGACCGCCGAGCAGGGCAAGCCGCGTGCGATGGCTGAATGGGAGGTCTACGGGTCGGTCGCGTGGTTCCGGGAGATCGCCAAGCAGTCCCTGCCCGAAGAGGTTCTCGAGGACACTGCCGAGCGCAGGGTGATCAGCCGGCACACGCCGCTCGGGGTCGTCGGCGCCATCGTGCCGTGGAACTTCCCGATCCTGCTGGCGGTCTGGAAGATCGCACCCGCGCTGGTGGCTGGCAACACCATCATCGTCAAGCCGTCCCCTTTCACTCCGCTGTGCGACCTCAAGCTCATCGAGCTGGTGCAGGACCTCCTTCCCGCAGGTGTATTGAGCGCGGTCAGCGGTGACGACGAACTCGGCAAGTGGATGACGGCGCACCCGGGCATCGCGAAGATCGCGTTCACCGGCAGCACCGAAACGGGCAAGCATGTGATGCGGTCCGCGGCCGGCACCCTCAAGCGGGTCACTCTCGAACTCGGCGGAAACGATCCGGCGATCGTCCTGCCGGACGTCGATCCGGCGAAGGTCGCCCCGCAGATCTTCTGGGCGGCGTTCCAGAACAACGCCCAGTTCTGCAACGCCGCCAAGCGCATCTACATCCACGACGACGTCTACGACGCCGTGCGGGACGAACTGGTCGCGTACGCACGGACCGTGGTGGTCGGCGACGGCGCCGCCGCCGACACCCAGTTGGGCCCGATTCAGAACCTGCCCCAGCTGCAGAAGGTGCAGGAGTACTTCGACGACTGCACGGCCAACGGTTACACCTTCGCCCTCGGTGGACGGATCGACCCGAACGCCGGAGGCTGGTTCGTCCCGGTCACCCTCGTCGACAATCCGCCGGAGAACTCACGCCTAGTCGCCGAGGAACCGTTCGGCCCCATCCTTCCGCTGCTGCGCTGGACGGAAGAGAGCGATGTCATCGCCCGGGCCAACAACACCGTCTGGGGCCTGGGCGCCACCGTCTGGGGTGAGGACCTCGAGGCGATCGAGCGGATCGGCCGTCAGCTCGAAGCCGGAACGGTATGGCTCAACGAAGTCCACCAGTACTCCCCGCATCAGGTCTTCGGCGGACACAAGCAGTCCGGCATCGGTGCCGAGAACTCCTTGCACGGGCTCGCCGAATACACCAACCACCAGACCGTCACGCTGAACAAGGTCCCCGACACGGTCTCGTGAGACCACCCGAGCTCAAACAACTTTCACACAGGAAGTGCAATTATGAAGACCACAGCAGCCGTCCTGCGCTCGGCGCAGGAGCCGTTGTCGCTCGAGGAACTCGACATCGACGAGTTACGCCCCCGTGAGGTCTTGGTGCGCATCGTCGGTTCCGGTATCTGCCACACCGACCTCGGGGTGATCGCGACCGCTGAGACCGACGCGGCCCCGATCGTGCTCGGTCACGAGGGATCTGGAATTGTCACCGCGGTCGGACACGATGTCGACAGCATCGAGCCTGGCGATCATGTGGTGCTCTCGTACAACTTCTGCGCGGAGTGCGACAACTGTGCACGCTCACTTTCGATGCACTGCCGGGACTTCGTCCCGCTCAATTTGGTCGGTGGACGCCTGGACGGCTCGAGCGTCCTTCGTTCCGGGGGCGAACAGGTACGCGGGCACTTCTTCGGGCAATCCTCATGGGCGACTTACGCGGTGGCGAACGAGCAGAACTGTGTCCGTGTCGCCCGCAATCTGCCACTCGAGCTGCTCGCCCCCCTCGGTTGCGGCATCCAAACCGGTGCCGGGGCGGTGCTGAACACCCTCAACCCGGAGGCGGGATCGTCGATCGCGATCTTCGGGACCGGCTCGGTCGGGCTCGCCGCGCTGTTGGGTGCGGTGGTCGCCGGCTGCGGCACCATCATCGCCGTCGACATCCAGCCCGCGCGCCTGGCCAAGGCCGCCGACCTCGGCGCCACCCACACCATCAACTCCGCCGAGGAGAACGTGGTCGAGAGGATCCGCGAGATCACCGGCGGAGTGGGAGCGCAGTATTCGGTCGACTGCATCGGGCTGGCGGGCGTCATCCGCAGCGCGCTCGAATGTCTGCAGTCACCGGGGGTGTGCGCCACCGTCGGATTCCAGGGCATCCCGAACGAGATCTCCTTCGACCAGGGTCACCTGTTATTCGGCCGCAGTCTGATCGGCGTCATCGAGGGCGATGCCATCCCGCAGGAATTCGTCACCCGCATGATCGACCTCTATCAGGCCGGCAAATTCCCCTTCACCGAGCTGATCGACACCTTCGAGTTCGGCGAAATCAACGAAGCGATCGAGGCTGTTCACCAGGGGAAGGTCACCAAGGCGGTTCTGACATTCGACGAGCCCACCCCTGCGAATGGGGCGACGGGTGAATAGCCGTGCCGGTGGCGTCCTGCCATCGGTGGGGCCGGGAGAGATTCTCCCCGTCTCCGCGGCCCGCCACCCGGACAAGATCGCCCTCGTCGTCGGCGATACGTGCTTGACGTACCAGGAACTCGACCGCATGTCGGACGCGGTCGCGGCCTCACTTCGCTCGCGCGGGATCGGCGCCAGAGATGTGTGCTCGCTCTACGCGCAGAACTGCTGGGAATGGATCGTCGCGTATCACGGCATCCTCAAAGCGGGTGCGATTGTCAATCCTGTCAATGTCATGCTCACTGGCCCGGAGCTGGCGTTCGTCCTCTCCGACTGCGAGGCCGAAGCTCTCTTCTTCGGGGCCTCCCAAGCCGCTACCGTCGCGAACGTGCTCGGGGAGATGCCCACGCTCGAGCTCGTGTGCCAGCTCGCCGGCGATATCGGCGACGGAATCGGTGCGGTGACCTTCAGCGAGCTGCTCACCGCGCCGGTCGACGCTGCTCCGGCCGGGAACCCGGCGCCCGGGCCCGCCGACCTGTGCAGCATCGGTTACACCTCCGGGACGACCGGCCACCCGAAGGGCGCGATGCAGTCGCAGCGATCGGTGCTGCTCAATTGTGCTCTGACGGCCACGATGCACGGTCGCAACTCCGACGACGTCGTCGTCACCGCGTTGCCCTCGGCGCACGTGTACGGCAATGTCGCTATCAACAGCACCTTCCTGGCAGGCGGCACGGTTGTGCTGATGGAGCGGTTCGACGCCGGGGAAGCCCTGGCGTTGCTCGAAGGAGACCGCGCCACCCTGTTCGAGGGCGTGCCGGCGATGTATTCGATGATGCTGGCACACCCGACGTTCGAGACGACGGACCTGTCCAGCCTGCGCGCAAGCACCATCGGTGGTCAGACGTTCTCCCCAGAACTGCTCGATCGCTGGCAGACCAGGGCACCGGGGCCGGTGCTGGAGCTGTGGGGGATGACCGAGCTGTCCGGGCTGGGAACAACCCATGCAGTCCACGCCCCACCGGTAGCCGGTTCGATCGGAGTGGCCCTACCCGGCCTCGAAGTCAAGATCGGTGCGATCGACGGCACGAACGGGGGCGTCCCGACGGGTGAGCATGGTGAGCTGCTCGTTCGTGGCCCGCTGGTGATGCTCGGCTACTACGGCCGCCCTGACGCCACCGCAGAGGCGCTCACCGCCGACGGGTGGCTGCGTACCGGAGATGTCGCGTACGTCGACGAGACCGGTCACTTTTTCATTGTGGACCGGCTCAAGGACATGATCGTCACCGCCGGATACAACGTGTACCCCGCCGAAATCGAACGCGTCATCGGCGCGCATCCCGACGTCGCGCTGGTCGCCGTCGGAGGCCGACCGGATCCGGTCAAAGGGGAGATCGCCGTCGCATACGTGGTTCCGGCCCCGGCCGCGCAGCTCCTCCCACAGGACATCATCGAGCACTGCCGCGCGCATCTGGCCGCCTACAAACGGCCGCGTGAGGTGGTGTTTGTCGACGCTCTACCGACCACCTCGTCGGGCAAACTCATGCGCCGCAAATTGGCAGATCTTGACGTCACCGACAGTGATCAAGGCGTTGTCCACGCGAGATAATGGTCACACGGAACGCTATCCGCAGAGCCCATGCGGCGGTCGCATATCAAAGGGCATTGTGACAAGCGCAACAGAGCAAGACGGATGTGGTCGAGGCCACCTTCCTCGATTCGATCAAAGGAGTACCAATGCAGGTTGTAGCCGAAGGGTTCAACGCCTTCGAGACGCAGAAGAGCCCGAAGGGTGAGGTCAAGTTCCTGGGCTCGCCCAAGGACGTGATCGAGGTCGTGCGGTCCGGGAAGTTGCAGGACTACATCCTGCTCGTTCGCGGCGGCACCACGACCTTCCTCACCCCGGCATTGAGCATGGGTGCTCTCGGCGTCATCACGATGTCGGGCGCTCCCGAGTCGCACCTCGGCATCCTCTCTCGTGAGTTCCAGATTCCCTGTGTGATGACCGCGTACCTGACCTCCAGCGATTCGCGCTACGTCGTCGGCAACACCGACGATGCGCACTTCGAGGAGATCGCCGAAAGCCTGATCGGGAAGACCGTCCAGTTGCACTGCGACGACGCGGAGGTCGGGCGCATCAGCATCGTCAGCTGACCGCCTTCCGACCACACACCATGGGCAGAGAGGAACAACCCCCAATGAGCATCGAAATGACACCCGGTCTCCGCTCCACGTACAAGCAGCGCTATGAACCGAATGATGACGGTCTGCGGTTCCAGGATCTGGTCTTCGAGGGCAACTTCGTCGGCCAGGAGCCACTGCGCGACGGCATCCTCGGCGACAAGGTGCAGAAGCAGCGCGCCAAGAGCAAGGTCCTCGAGAAGGTCAGTAAAGAGGACGTCCTGGTCGACCAGTTCACCCTGGACGAGCTCAACGACCTCAACAACTACCTGGCCTGGAACATCTGGGACGTGCTGGTCATGCGTGCCACCGAAGGTGTCTCAGGCATGATCCCCCGCCAGGAATACGAGATCCTCGCGTTCATGCACCAGTTCTACCGGTGGCCGGAGATCCTGCGCATGACCACCGACGAGGTCGGGGCCCAGGGCATCTTGGACATCGGTGCCTCGGCGCGGCGGGAAATCGGCACCAAGGTCAACGCGGTGCACGACTGGTCGATCGGGGCTGTCGGCTTCGGTATGGGCCGCTGCGGTCTGCTTGCACTCGAAGCGATCGGGCCCGACGACTACATCGAGGAGAGCAACGAACTCCTCAAGTTCATGCAGCGGATCGAGTTCGGCAAGCGCCAGGACGGGTACATCCTCAACTCGCAGGACCGCTACCGCTGCCAGATCCACGAGCCGGACTTCCTCGAAGGCATTATCAACCAGCTCGAAACGCTTGAGCCGGGAAGCCCGAAGCACGAATCCTTCACCCGCTTCAACGCGGCCGCCGAACTGCTGTCGTTCCTCGACCACATGGACTGCCGGCTCGGTCTCGGCGACACCGGACCGTACGAGTTGCCCAACGGCAACATCCTCATTCTCCGGGACCTGTTCGTCAACGAGCCGATCTTCCACTGGAGTGATGTGTGCGACGACGCGCAGCTCCCACACGCCTACACTGTCGCGCTCGAAATCGACCCGGAGATACTGGGCCTGCAGGAGATTCGCGTCAACGACATTTCCACCACCTTCACCCGGCCGAAGAACTACATCCCCGCCATCGTCGGCGGCGCAGTCTTCGCCCGCGAGCAGTGGGACACCCCGATGTCGGATGTGCGCACCATCGCAATCGCCGACCTGGGCGGCGAGCTGCCCAAGATCCAGGACGCCACGCTCAAGATGTACGGAAAGATCTCTCGGATGTGCCGCCGGGACCTGATCTGGGCCGGCCAATACGTCTACTACGTAGACATGATCCTGCCGTACCTGCGGAAGGCCGGAACGTACGAGAAGGCATGCGACGAATATCAGCTCTGGGAAATTGATCAGCGCGTCTCGAACTACTACTACGACATCGGCAAGCGTGGATTCGCGCAGGAAGTCGTTCCGCAGAAGATCTTCTCCGGCCAGGGTTATCTGCCGTTCGGCGTGGGTGCGGATCTGCGTCGGTCGAAGTACCGCTGGCTGTAAGACACCCGTTCACAGATTCGGGGGCGATGGAGTGATATGGCCGTCGCGTGGGCATCTGCGCACCGTCGCCCCCGTTCGATCGTTGGGAATGACCACATGACACAAACACTGCTCGACAAACGTCTTTACGACGTCCTCAATGCTGTGGCGCTCAAGAAAATGGCGACCGCGGCAGCCGTTTCCGAGATCGTCAACTTGGACACCGATCAGGTGCGCGACATCTTTGCCGAACTCGCCGACAGTGATTACCTCGCACTGATGGGCGAGACCGCACTACCCACCGACGCCTCGGGACCTGTGTTGGTCGATTCCGCCGCTGTGATCTACGGCCAGATCCGCACCGATCCGTCCGTGCTGCAGGTCGCCGACAAATTCGAGGACGTCAACTCCCGCTTTCTGCGCACCATGTCCTCGTGGCAGCAGATCGAGGTCGCGGGCCGCAAGCTTGCAAACGACCACAGCGACTCTGTATACGACGCGAAAGTGATCTCCACCATCGAGCGTCTGGTGTCCCGACTGGAGGGACTGCTCGAAGCACTCAGCGAGAAGGACGCACGGTTCCGCACCTACATCGGCCGATTCGAACGATCCTTGGAAAAGGTCGATGCGGGCGATATCGCTTTCGTCTCCGATCCGACCAGGGACTCGGTGCACAACGTCTGGTTCGAATTCCACGAAGACTTGCTGCGCACGCTCGGTCGCGCACGTAAGGAGTGACAAGGTGAGCTCTGTGACTGTTACGACCGAAATGACACGCGCGTTCAGTGAACCGGGCGCAATCGACCGGAATGTCCTGGGTGGCAAGGGTTACGGCCTCGTCGAAATGACCCAGGAAGGCCTGAACGTGCCGGGTGGGTACGTCATCTCCACGTCGGCCTGTCACGAGTATCTCGAACACGGCTCGATGACGGGGGAACTGGTCGACGAAATCCACGCCCGTTTGAGCGAACTCGAAGGCAAGACGGGCAAGACCTTCGGCGGTGGACCCTTCCCGTTGCTGCTGTCGGTTCGCTCGGGCGCGCCGGTATCCATGCCAGGGATGATGGATACCGTCCTCAACCTCGGCCTCGGCCGCGACGCAGCGATCGCGCTGGCCGACGTCACCGGCGATACCCGCTTCATGGCCGACGTGCTGTTTCGCTTCCATGGCATGTACGCCGAAACCGTGCTCGGTGCGCTCGAAACACCGGACCGTGAGGACCTCAACTCCCTGATCGACGGTGTCACCGCCACCTCGCAGCCGGGACCGGTGTACGACACAGTGTGGCAGCACTGCCAGGCACTGCTGCGCGACGAGCTCGACGAAGAAGTCCCCGACGATCCGCGCGCTCAACTCATCGGTGCGGTCGAGGCGGTCTTCCGATCCTGGAACACCCGGCGCGCAGTGAAATACCGCGAAGTTCACAAGATCCCGAACGATCTCGGGACCGCAGTGGTCGTGCAGTCGATGGTGTTCGGCAACCTCGATCAAGACTCGGGATCGGGCGTGGTCTTCACCCGCAACCCGGTCACCGGCGAACCCGGACTGTTCGGCGAGTTCCTCGCCGCCAGCCAGGGCGAGGACGTCGTTGCCGGCATTCGTACCCCGGACCCCGTCACCGCACTCCGCGATCGGCTGCCGCATGTCTACACCGAGCTCGAGAACACGTGCGCCGAACTCGAACGCCGTCGCGGTGACGTCCTCGACATAGAGTTCACCGTCGAACGCGGCATCTTGTACATGCTGCAGGTCCGTAGCGCCAAGCGCACCGCGCAGGCCGCGATCCGCATCGCGGCGGATCTGCTCGCCGAGCAGGTCGTCACCACCGCGGGAGCACTGTCGACGGTATCGCTGGAACAGATCCGGCAGGTGCAGCGTCCCGGATTCGACCCGGACGCTTATGCACGGGCCCGCGACGACGGGCGAGTGCTGGCCACCGGTGTGGGCGCCGCGCCGGGGCATGTGGTCGGTGCGTTGTACTTCGACTCCGATGCTGCGCAGCAGGCGGTGAAGGAGGGCGTGACGGTCATCCTTGCTCGGCCGGTCACCAGCCCGACGGATCTGCACGGGATGATCGCGGCGGAGGGCATCCTTACCGCCACCGGTGGCTCGACCAGTCACGCCGCGGTGGTCGCTCGTGCGCTTGGGACGACCTGCGTGGTCGGCTGCGGTGCCTTGGACATCGACCCGGTGGCCGGGACGATGCAAGTGGGCGGACAGACACTGGTCACCGGTGACGTCGTCTCCCTCGACGGAACCACTGGCGAGGTGATTCTCGGTGAGATCGAACTGAGCGAACCCGCCGCCGAGGACGATCGGTTGACCGCCCTGCTTGAACTGGCTCGCGAGCGATCCGGTGCGCAGATCTTCGCCCGATCGACGACCCCTGATCAGGCGCGTCAGGCACACGGCCGCGGGGCCACCGGGCTGGTTGCCGGCATCGACGACGTTCTCGCTACCACCGGCCACCTGGACGGTATCATCACGACTCTGCGTGAGGGGGAGATCAGCGACGCCAGCGCCGCCCTCGAACGTGCGGTCGCAACCGAGTTCGGGAAGCTGTTCGCCGAGGCGACCGTCACCGAGTTCGGTGTCCGAGCGATCGACTTCCACGCCGACGAATCAAGTGAACTGCTCCGTACCGCCGAGCTGTTCATCGCACATCCGGAACTGGCATTGCCGCTGGGCTCGGAGGAGATCCTCGCCGCCCAGCTGCGCGGAATCGCCGCGGCCCTGCAGGAGGTGACGACCGACCTGACGGTGCACTTCACGGTCCGCAAGATCGCCGACAGCAGGGAGATCGCCGCGTTGGTCAAGCTGCGCGACACCCTCCCTGGTGCCGCACGGGTCGAGATCGGGGCTTACTTGACCAGTCCTCGGGGCATCGCCTCCATCGACGGCATCACCACTCACAGCGACGTCGTGTGGATTGAACTGCGGGTTCTGCAGGCCGCGGTCGCCGGTATTTCGGCGCGGCACCTGCTGACAAGCGAACCACTCGATTCGTATCTGCGTCGGGGGCTTATTACCGTCGACCCGCGCGTGGAGATCGACGATCAGGTCGGTGGCCTGGTCGACACCGTCGCCGACGTCGTCGCCCGGGAACCCGGCCGGAGGATCGGGATCCGGCTCACGGGCCCGGTTTCAGGGGAACTGCTCAGCTCACTGCAGCAGCGAGGGTTCGCCCGGTTCGCCGTCGACGGCGACGAAGTGAGGCCTTCGATCTTGGCGCTGGGGCAGCGCGAGCGTTAACTCTAGCGCGCACGCACACGTACGGGTGGTGTGCGGTGGAACCCAGTCGGGGACCATCGCACACCACCCTTACTTCTACTTCGTTGCTGCCGGTTTCACGGTGAGGGCGTGCACCGGGCTTCTAGCCGAGGGAAGGCGGGGACTCGCCGTCGAGGTCGCTGACCGCCTGAGTGACCTGCAGCAACCGCAATGCCAAATCCGCACGCATTCGGTCGGCATGCCGGGACAGGTCCAGGTTGGTGAGCTTGCGGATCAGCTCGAGCCGATACGCGAGCGTCTTCGGGTGCACGAACAACCGTTCCGCCGCGTCCTTCTGGGAGCAGTTGGCGTCGAAGAAGGTGCGCAACGTCTTCAGCAGCGACCCATCGGATTGCTGGTCGTAGTCGAGCAGGGGTTCGGTCACTTCTTTGATGAAGCCCTGCAGGTCGGGGTTGTCACTGCTACCGAGAAGTAGGCGGACGATGCCGAGTTCGTCGTACAACGACACCGTGCCCAGCCGGCGGGAGGCGGCGTGCGCGGTCTTCGCCTCGCCGAATGCTTGCGGATAGTCCACGGGATTACTGCGCGCCGAGCTCACCCCCCAGGAGATCCGCAGATCGGGGTGTGCCTGTGTGGTGATTTTGTGCAGCTCGTCGAGCAGGTCGCGGGAGCGTTCGCGATCTTTGATCGGGGCCAGGGCCACGATCCAGTTGCCCCGCACACTGGTCAACGTCAGCGGTGTCGGCTGGGTGCAGCTGCGGATTCCGTTGAGCATGGTGCGGCGCAACGCGTCCGAGGAGGAAGTGTTCCAGCCCTCCTGGGCGGCGAGGGCATCCATATTCTCGAGGACACCGTAGAAGATGCGGTGGTAGCCGCGTAGCCGGATGCCCATCTGGTGGGTGCGGCTGCGGGCGGCCGACCGCTGCTCCGCAGTGCCTTCCATCAGATCCCACAGGATCTGGTCGAGAGCTTCGGCGCGGGCGGCGCTGGCGGCGCGTTGCTGCAGTTGGGCCAGTGAACACACCATCGCCGCTTGGCCACAGGCCACTTCCATGATGTCGGCGTCCTCGGTTCCGCCCACCAGGCACACGGCCCCGTACTGGTTCTCGGCGGCGATGACCGGGTGTGCCCAAATCGTCTTGCCGTCGGCGGCGGTCAGCCGGGTGGCCCGGTGTGGGAGAGTACCGTTGCGTCCCAAGACTTCCCGAAGCAGGGTCGTGGTGTCGAGGGTTCGCGGGTAGGTGGCCTCGACTTCTCCGGTGGCCGACAAGATGGCGACACCACACCCGAGGTCGGTGCCGACGGTGCGGGCCACCGAGCTGGTGACCGCGGTGTTCGCGAGCACGATTTCGATCAAGGAGTGCTGCAAGGTGGAGGAGCGGTTGAGCAGGCTCAGCTGCCTCTCGAGAGATATGCGGGTGGATTCGAGTTCGTCGACGGTGGCTCGCTGCGCGTCGTAGAGTCGGCCGTTCTCGATCGCGATGGTGGCCAGGTCAGCCAACGCCACCAGGCGGCGGACGTCCCGGTCGGTGAACGAGGAATACCGCCGCCGCCACACCTCCAGGACACCGATCAGGTCGCCGTGCACGACGAGCGGAACGGCCAGCGCCGACCGGGTGGCTTCCTGCTCGGCGAGTGACATGAAATCCGAGCTTATTGTCGAATCGTGCAAGTAGCTATCGATTTTGGCTACTTTCCCGGTTTCGAAGACCAGGCCCGCAACGCCCTGTCCGCGCTTCATCACCAGCCGCGCGGTGTCGACGACGCGGTGACCGGCGCAGCTGCGCATCCGCAATTCGTCGCCTTCTCGCAGGAAAACCCCGCAGATGTCCGATTCGGACATGCGCAGGGTGTGGTTCGTGATCGACAGCAACACCTGGTCGAGATCGCGGGCGCTGAGGATCTGGTGTGTGACCCCGCGCATGACCTCGGCTTCATCGTCGAGTGCGGCCAGTTCGTCCGTCAAGGATGTCGCCCGGGCGGTCAATTCGATCCAGACGCATACCTGTCGGAGAAGATTTTGATCGAGTGCGGGCCCCGTGTGCTTGTTGAAAGGCTCCGCCAGAACGACGGCGAACGTGCCGATGGTGGCGGCGCGATCACGCAGCACACCCGCTCCGCACTCGAGAGCGGCTAGCTGGGTCTGGTCGGCGCAGTCTTCGGCACCGGCAAGGACAACCCAGTCCAAATCCTGGCGTTGCAGGACGCTGGCTCGGGTGTCGCCGCAGGCCGTAACTACTGCCTCGGCCGCGGCGACCGGATTTTCCGGCAGAAGACTGGCCAGTAGCGACCGCAGCCGGTTGGCAGACCCCGTTGGTCCGCCGTCGGTGGTGTCTGCCACGTCCATACCCGCCTCGCCACTCCGCCTCTAGGGCACTTCGATGACTGCCTTCAGCGTACGGCGCTGGGCCATCGCTTCGTATGCTGCGGGCGCGTCGTCGAGGCTGACCCGTGTGTCGATGATGATCGTCGGGTCGATGGCCCCCGCGGCCACCAATCCGGACAGTCGATCCCGGTCGCGAATCGCGTTGCCGATCGCAAATCGTAGGGTCAGCTCGTCGGCGAACGCCTTGGCTACCGGCAGCGGCCAGGTCGGCTGCTGGTGGACGCCGACCGAGACGACGGTGCCGCGGCGGCGGACGAGCCCGAAGGCGGTGTCGAGTCCGCGGGGGCCGCCGACCGCCTCAATGACGGCATCGGCGCCGCGGCCGTCGGTGACCGCATCGATCAGTCTCCGGGCGTCGTCCGGAGCGGCGACGAGGGCGCCGTGTTCATGAGCGATGGCGCGGCGGTCCTCGACCGGCTCGACGAGGACCACCGGGCCGGCCGAGCACGCCTGCGCGGCGAGGCTGGCCATCTGGCCGACCGGACCACCCCCGATGACGGCGACGGTGTCGCCCGGAGAAACGTCGCAGCGCTGCACGGCCGCGTACCCGGTCGCCAGGATGTCCCCGAAGAACAGTGCGCTCTCGTAGGGGATGTCATCTGCGATCGAGTGTAGGACGACATCGGCGTGGGGAACGCGGACGATCTCGGCTTGAGCGCCGTCGAGAGCAGGACCGAAGGCAGCGCCTGTACCGAAGAACTGACGCTCTCCGCACTCCCAGTGGTTTCCACTCCGGCACCACCAGCAATGCCCGCAGGCGGTGAAGTCGGCGCCGCTGACCCGGTCGCCGGTGCTGAAGGTGCGCACGGCGGTGCCGACCTCGAGGATCGTCCCGGCGAACTCGTGGCCAAGGACCGCACCGCGGCTCATCCCATTGGGGTGGGTGATGGTGTGCAGGTCCGTTCCGCAGATCGCGGCCCGGTCCACCCTGACCAACGCGTCGGTGGGATCGATGAGGGAAGGGTCGGGCACCCGGATGACCTCGACGCGCCCGGTATCGGCGAACACCACGGCCTTCATGAGGCGACCGTCGCTTTCTCGAGACCCAAGACTCGCTCGGATATCCGCGCGGCCGCGGTCCGTACCTCGGCGAGCTCGTCCTCAGCGAGCGGAAGCTCAACGATCTCCTTTAGTCCGCCGCGCCCCAACTTGGTAGGCAATCCGACGTAGCCGTCGCTGATGCCGTACTGGCCGCGAGCGCGGACCGTCGCCGCGATGACCTCGTCGGAATCGGTGGCCATGGCCAGGACCATCCGGGCGGCCGAGGCGCCGGGGGCGAAGAACGCGCTTCCGGACTTGAGCAAACCTACGACCTCGGCACCGGAATTGCGTGCGCGGTCCACGAGTGCGGCGACTGCGCCCTGCGCAAGAGTCTGACTGATCGAGGTGCCGGCGACTCGGGCTTGGGACAGGGGGATGACCATCTCGTCCCCATGACTACCCAGCGCCAGCGCGCTGACATCGGAGGGTGCGGAGTGGGTGGCCAAGCCAGTGAGGGCCTGGAAACGGGAGCTGTCGAGTACGCCAGCCATGCCAATCACGCGTTCGGCCGGGAGCCCGGAGGCCTGCCATGCGTGGTGCGTCATCTCGTCCAATGGATTCGTCACGATCAGCAACACGGTGTTGGGGGAGACTGCGGCGGCGTCGCGGGCGAGCCCGCCGACGATCCCGGCGTTCACCTCCACGAGGTCGGTGCGACTCATTCCGGGTTGGCGGGCCCTTCCTGCGGTGATGACGACGTAGTCGGCGACACCGGCGTCGGCCAGGCGCGTGACCCCGCGAACCTTGGTGTCGAACCCCAACAACGCCGTCGAGTGTGTCAGATCCAGTGCGATGCCCGCGGCGAGACCGTCTGCGATATCGACGAGTACGACTTCCTCGATGATGTTCGCCTCGGCGAGCTTCATGGCGGTGATCATGCCGACGTGTCCGGCGCCGACAACCACGACTCTGTGAACGGATTTGCTGCTCGCCACCTGTGACGGTGGGGTGGAGCGGGGGCGGTGCAGAACCGCCGGTGCGACAGCTGGGTCCAGCGGTGCGCCTCGCCGATACAGCGCGGGGGCGGGCGGCCGTAGCGGCGGGAGCGGCGCCTGAAAACCGTTCGACCGCGGCCGGCGGAAGGCCGGCGCCCCCGGGCAAACCGGTGTTGGCGCCGATCCGTTTCGGACCGTCGGAGGTGACGGGGTTCCGCCGCCGGAACGGGAGCTTCCGACGATGATCGTGATTCCTCGTTCCCGGGCACGCTCCCGCGCCAGCGGGGTCACGATGTCCTTCGGGCCCACAAGGAGTTCCGCCACTGTCGACTCGGCGGCCGCCTCGACCGCATCGACACCGAAGACAGTCATCGCCGCGTCTCCTCGGTCCCTTCGAGGGATTCGAGTGCGGCGACCGCGGCGTCGCGGGCCGTGGCTACTTCACTTTCACTGCCGGCCAGGAACAGTCGTCCGAACCGCCCAACGGCGCGGATTTCGATCACATCGATATCGGCCGCCTTTTCTGCTTCGTTCGCGGCCAATGACACATAGGCTGCCGGCGCGACTTCCATGACGAAGAGGCTCGAACCGGGCATCAGCAGGGTGCCTTTACGCCACTTGTTGAGCAGCTGCGCCTGGTAGCCGTGCACGTTGGTGATGAACTGCGTCGAGGCCACCACCGGCTTGATGCGGTCGGTTTCCTTCATACCCAGCGCGTCGAGCAGGGCCTCGCCGGCGGCGAGGACCTCGGCCTGGTGTTCGGAGTGAATCTCCAGTAGGCCGAATTCGCGTTCGATGATCTGCAAGGCGGGCCGGACACCGGAGGACTTCAGGGCGATGTCGGCCGCTCGGAACACCTCGTTGCCCGGGGCCATTTCGACAAACAGTTCGGCCATACCGGCCAGGGGCGGATCTCCGGGGCTGGTCGCGGCGATGTGGGCCGCGCACTGCGGCTGCATCCGATCGATGAATGCGTATGTCCGTAGGGTTGCCTTGCCTGTCATGACGCGTACCTCGCGATTCCCAATGGTGTGATGAGCAGAGCGTGCGGGTAAGCCCGCACGCTGCGACCCAGATATTTGCTGATGGTGGTGTCGGCGCCTGGAAGCATCAGAGCGCCGCCGGCGAGATGAAGTTCGAGGTGCTCGGCGCCTCGGGTCAGATCCCGGATCGACGAACCGATCCGTTCGATTCCCGGTCGCAAGATGGCAAGGTGGTCGTCGGTGCCAGTGCGTTTGAGTTCTTCTGCTTCCGCGACCGTCAGACCTCGGGAGCCGGCCAGGATCAGGTCCAGGTGATGACCGCCGCCGGGACGGTCATCGAGTGCGGTGAGCGCTCCGGACTGGAAAACTCCGACCCCGGTCGAGCCACCACCGACATCGATGACCACGCCGTCGGTGACCTCGAGTGTCTTGTTCGCGGCGCTGACCTCGTCGATCAGAGTGACCTCGTCGAAACCGGCCCCTTCGAGCACGAATCGGCAGGCGCGGCTGTCAGCTTCGCCGATGCATGGGGGGAAGGCTGTCGCGGCATTGTGTAGCTCGACACCCAGTTCTGCTTCGGCGGTTGCTTTCAACTTCCGCACGGCCGCCGCGGCGGCGGCGAATTCCACAACCACCCCGTCGCGGACCGCCGCGGTCCGGTCGAAGTCGATCCATACCGGCATGCCTTCGGCATCGACCACGGTGATGACGCAGGTCGCGGTCCCGAGGTCGATGCCGGTGCGCAGGTCACCGTCGTAATCCGTTCGGGCCGAACGGATGCGCTGATGTGCTTCCTCGAGTGTCCGCGCGACCTCTTGTGGAGACATCAGTCGAACACTCCACGCCAGGGCCGGGCTTCGTGGGCGATCCGTTTGATGTTCACCAGGTGTAACGGTGTGACGTTGTCCGAGCAGATCGAGCCACTCCAGGTACCGGTACCGATCTGGAAGGACGGGTCGACGTTCGTCGAGTAGCCCATTCCGCCGAACAGGGCGGGTGTGTTGACCACGATCCGGCCGGCGGGCAGTTCACCGAACTTGGCCACGACCTCGGGGTCGGAGGTGTGGACAGCGACGGTATGGCCTTCGCCGCCCAGGGCCAGGATTTCCCGGCAGCGCCGCCACCCAGCCTGGTAGTCCGGCTCCCGATAGACCGTCAGGACCGGGCCGAGGATCTCCCGTGACAACAGGACGTGATCGCCGACCTCGTCGAGTTCCGCGGCGAGAACCTTCGTCGACGCGGGGACTGCGAAGCCCGACATCTCGGCCAGCCGAATCGCGGATTGGCCCACGGCGTTCGCGCGTAGCCCACCGCGCTCGTCGAAGAGCGTCCTGGTCAGGGCCGCCTGCTGATCCTTGGTCATCCAGGTTGCCCCGGCGCGCCCAAGTTCCTGGACCAGCTGGTCGGCGACGGGCGCCGCGATTACCACCGATTGTTCTGCCACACACGCTGTTCCGTTGTCGAACGCCTTCGAGGTCACGATCATTGTCGCGGTTTCGGCAAGATCCTTGACCGTCGAGTCGACATAGGCTGGCACGTTGCCGGCGCCGACCGCGATGGTGGGCTTGCCGCTCGAGTATGCCGCGGCCACCATTGCTGGCCCGCCGGTCGCAAGGACCAGTCGTATGTCACCGTGCCTCATCAGTTCCCGGGTTGCATCGAGGGTCGGCTGTTGCAGGCAGGAGACGAGATTCTCCGGGGCACCGGCGTGTACTGCGGCTTCCGCCATGATCTCCGCGGCTCGGGCCGAGCAGCGTGCTGCACGGGGATGAGGGGCGTGGACCACTGCGTTTCCGGCTTTGACCGCGGCCAAGCTCTTGAACAGTACGGTTGCAGTCGGATTGGTAACCGGGATGATCGCCGCAATCACACCCATCGGTGATCCGACCGCGGTGACCTTGTTCTCCTCGTCGGCCCACAACACTCCGACCGCCCGGCGTTCGAGCATCCAGTCCGCGACGAATCCGGTGTTGAAACGGTTCTTGATGATCTTGTTCTCGTACACGCCGTAGCCGGTTTCGTCGACGGCCATCCGGGCGAGCTCTTCGGAGGCGGCGTAGCCGGCCTTCGCCATTGCCCGCACGATCTCGTCGAGCCACTGCTGGTCGGCGCCTGCGATAGCGTCGAAGGCCTTCTTCGTTGCGGAGACTTGCGCGCGAACATCCGCCAGCGCCGCCAGGTCCGCGTCAAGCGTTGCTGTCACGGTCATTTACCTTCCATGGCTTGGTGTCTGGACGTAGCCGTCGGCTACGCCCAGAGCTGTGATGGATTGCGTCTCACGCGCCCTTGGGCCGAGCCAGGTTCGACAGCACGCCTTCGGTCTCGTCGTGGGGGCGGGGAATGACGTGCACGGAGACGACCTCACCGGCCTTACCGGCGGCGACCGCACCGGCATCGGTGGCAGCCTTGACCGCACCGACGTCGCCACGCACCATCACGGTGACCAGGCCGCCGCCGATTTCGCGGTGTCCTAGAAGCTGCACGTTCGCGGCCTTGACCATGGCGTCGGCCGCCTCGATAGCACCGACGAGTCCCTTGGTCTCGATGAGGCCGAGCGCTCCGGCGCCTCGTGCGGGAAGGGTGTTCTGGGTGGTAGCCATGGTGTTTCCTCCATTTACGTTGGGGCTGGGTGGATCAAGGGGTGTTCTGTGGGGTGCGCGAGTCTGTGTCGTCATTTCGAATACGTCACCTCGCCGTGCGTGATGACCGTGTCGGCGATCGCGACGATCGCTTGGTCGACCGGGACACCTGCGGTGGCCGCGTCGACCCGGGCCGCGCTCCCTGAGACGACGAGGACAACTTCTTCCTGTCCCGCGCCGACGAGGTCCACGGCAGCGTACGACTGGCGTGGCACAGCACTCGGTGCGGAATCGATATCCTCGACCACGAGAATCGTTGTTCCCCCGAGTTCGGGGACTTTGGCTGTGGCCACGACCTGGCCGACAACACGTGCGAGTCTCACCGGTGACCGCCTCTTCTTCGGGTGTCGAATGAACGGGATCGATGCACTCCCGCTCACCCCAAGTGACCCGGGAGTGCATCGAAGAGGACGCTACGACGATGCCCACCCAAGTCTGTTATCTCTGACGGATAGCCTCAGCCCGGGTAGTTGTCCCGCAGGTATGTGGCGGGGGCATCTGGAGTTCGGCAAGGTGTGCAATTGATGAACGGCCGCTCGATGTAGTGACCGTGCGGCCACAGCGAGAGCCAAGGAGACCCAGATGATCGAAGACATCGACGCCGATTTCCACACTCCGACCAGCGACGATCCGACCTGGACCGAGACAAATTTCTTCGGGTTCTACATCCCGGAAGCCGCGCTGAACGTCGGCGTCTACGCCCTGTTCCGGCCGAACGTGGGCGTCGCGATCTCTACGATCGCCATGAACTCGAAGTTCGTGCAGGCGCCATGGCAGGCTGAGTACTGGGATGCCCAGCATCACCTTCCCATTCCGGAGCCGCGCAACCTGCGCGACTACCGGCTCGCGAACGGCCTGCACGTCGTGTGCAAGGAGCCGAACCGGGTGTGGGACGTCGAGTTCGACAACGGTGACGGTGTGTCGCTTGCCTTCCGGTACACCGCGCTGGCTGATGCGTTCGATATTCACGATCCGAAGCAGGATCCGATCGTCGCCAAGCAGGCCGAAGACGGTGTGTTCGCCTGGGGCGAGGCGTACGCCGGCCACTTCGATCAGACCGGACACTTCGAAGGCGAAGTGAACCTGCGCGGCAAGAACTACGCCGTCGACTGTGTCTCGACGATGGACCATAGTTGGGGACTGCGGTCCGAGCACCAGGGCCACACGATGAGCTGGCTACACGCGCACTTCTCCAAGGACTTCGCCGTGCACGGCATCTTCGACTTCGATCCCAACGGAGGGCCGGACGCCCCCACTGAACTGTCGCTCCAGCACGGCTATGTCGTCGACAAGGGCGAACTCTACGGACTGGCCGCCGGTCGGGGACGGACGATCCGAGAAGGGTTCTTCGCCAAGTCGGTCGAGCTCGAACTCACCGACAGCGAAGGACGCGAATACGAACTCCAGGGAGTCGCACGGACCAGCTTCCCGTGGCAGGCGGGCCCCGGAACCGTCGGGTACAACGTGCTCGCCGAATGGCGTTCGGGTTCGCAACGCGGCTGGGGAGAGATCCAGGACTTCATTGGCCCCCAGCAACTCTGCAAGATTTACAGCGCGACACCGTTCGCCGGCCGCTGACCATGTGCCGACCGGAACCGCCTCAGGCGGTGATCTTCGATCTCGACGGCACTCTGGTGCAGACACGAGAAGCATCCTGGCGAGTATTCGAGAAGATCAGCGCTGCGCACCATCTCGGAATCGTCGACCCCGAGCAGTTCTACGAGATGTTCGCGAACAACTTCTTCGTCTCCCTGCGCAGCCTCTGCCGCGACGCCGAGCACGCGCACGCCGTCGAAGCGGACTTCATGCGCAGTCTCGGCGCCGACTACGCCCCCCTGATGATTCCGGGGATGGTTGACATCGTGAAGGCGCTGGTCCCGCACGCGACTCTGGCTGTCCTGTCCTCGAACTCCACCGAGGTTATCCGCAGAATTCTACGCAAAAACTCACTGGCATATTGCTTTTCGCACGTCTTTGGCGGTGACGTGGAACCGGACAAGACAAAAGGGATCCAGCGTTTTCTCGACGATGCAGCTCAAGGGTCCGGGCGGCGGTGCCAGGCTTTCTACGATGAGTCGGCGATCGGGAGTCCCGTGCCGGCCCAGTCGACGGCCATCATCACCGACACGGTCGGCGACGTCGAGGCGGCCGTGAAGTCGGGGATCCGCGCCATCGGCGTCGCCTGGGGGATGCACACCGAGGAACAACTGCTCACTGCAGGAGCGGAATTCGTCGCCATCTGGCCCCAGGAGATCCTGGCGCACCTGTTCGGCAGTTCAACCGCGACGCCGGCATGTGTGTGCCCGACCCAACCCGCCATAGGGCTGCGGACGTCCGAAGCGGTTACGGCCGCTCCGGCGGCCCGGATGCAACGTAGAGCGGCCGGAGCGAAGGCAATGCAAAGACGGATGACCTCGGACGGGGCCCTGCCGCAAGAACATCAGCAAGTGCAATCCATGCCGGGTCCAGCGCCAGCGCCAGCCTCGCACGAACCTGGGGGAGAGAACGAGTTGCTGCTCGCCGTCCGATTGGCTATGCCATGACGCATCGGCCGCACGTGCTGGTCACCAATGACGACGGGATCGACGCGCCGGGACTGCTCGCCCTCGCGCACACGGCGTGTGAACAGGGCTACGACGTCACGGTCGCGGCTCCTCATCAGCAAGCGAGTGGGAGCGCGGGCGGGTTGACTATGTTCCCGGTCGACGACCACATCGAAGTGAGCCATCGTCGGCTTCCCGGCCTGCCAGGAGTCGAGGCGTACTCGGTCGCCGCGCATCCCGGCATGATCGCGCTGGCCGCGGTGCTCGGCCGCTTCGGCCCAGTGCCCGACCTCGTGCTCTCTGGCATCAACGAGGGCTCCAACCTCGGTGCCGCGGTGTTGCACTCCGGTACTGCCGGCGCGGCGCTGGTGGCGGGGGCGCACGGTGTGACTGCGCTGGCGGCATCGCTGCACCTCGATTTTGAACTCGAGGAACCCCGCGCTGACGGCTCTGCGCGTTACTGGCGCACAGCCGCGGATGTTGTCGGCGCGATCTTGCCGAACATTTTGTCCGCCGATGCGGGATCGGTGTTCAACCTCAACGTGCCCAACCTGCCCGCCGAGGAGACACGGCCCCTGGTCGGAGCGGCGTGGACCCTGGCGGGCACGGCGCCGACCTTGCTTCCCTTCATCGCCGACTTCGACCGGCGTGCCGTTGCTCTTCCTGTCGGGAATTTGTCGGCACCGGACATCAGAATCATCGACGGGTCCGACATTGCGGGAGTGCGAAACGGACATCCCACGCTGTCACTGCTCCAATGGCGCGGAGACACCGCGATCGACTGGATCGAATAGGTCCACGAGGCGACCGAGCGCAGCCAGAAAGTGACAGTCGCTGCAGTGTCGGCATCGTCTGGTGCCGGTATCGGCAAGGTCTTGAGTAAGAACGCTACTCACGAAGTAGGAGGCAGGACAATGAGTTCTGGTGCTGTTGGATTGATTGAAACGGTGGGCTTGGTCGGTGCCATCGAAGCCGCTGACGCCATGGTCAAGGCTGCCAACGTCGACCTCGTCGGATACCGGACACTGCGCAACGGGCAGGTCACGGTGATGGTCCGCGGCGACGTCGGAGCGGTCCAGGCTGCGGTCGACGCAGGGGTATCGGCAGCGCGGAGCACGGGCGAGTTGGCGACATCGCATGTTATCGCGCGTCCGCACGGTGATACCGAGGACGTACTGGCCGCAGCGATACCCGCGGTCTGATCCATTCCCATTTGTGAGCGGGACCGATTCGACGTCAAGGTATCCGGGCCGGAGGTGTGTCTTCGTGTTACGCCACGACGTCGCGGCCTGGCGGCAGCTGCACGCTCAGAGCGGAGGACGATCCGTGCGATGCTCGACCACCGTGCCGGAACCGGATCGGTGGTCGAGCGTGCAGCCCAACGCTTCGGACTGCCGGGGTGGTCAGATCGGGGACACTCTTGTCGGGACCCCGGGGTCGATGGTGCCGGACCGGTAGGCAGCAGCCTCCGCTTCTGCCGCACGCAGGAAGCTGGGCGTGTTCGACGCACAGGCGAGACAGATCGCCTGGTGGTCTGCCGACGGATCCCGATCCATCTCGTAGGCGATGTACGAGTCACCGCAGCGATGACACTGAACGCGCGCCTCCCAGGCGTCGGCGACCTCGTCGCGCGGATCGAACGGGCGGGCGAGCGTGAACCAGGAAGGCTTCGAGAATCGGAGGGCGATCCCGTACAGGGCCGCCGCGAGCACACAGCTCGCGGGCGGTGCCCAGACGGCGCCCGGGGTTCCCCCGAATGCGACCATGGCGATGCCCGTCAGAGATGAAGCACCCCAGGCGAACACCCCCGCGGGATTCACCGACGGGACGCGTCCCGGCCGGAACTCCGCCGCCGCGGCGTCCGGTCCCTTAGTTCGCGACGAGACAAGGATGTGCGTGAGGGCGATCGCCACCCAGCTCACGATGATCACACCCTGGTAGCTCAGCGCCTGCAGGATCCACGTCAGGACGTTCGTCAACATCATCACGTAGACGATCACGGCAACGACCGCCAGCCAGAACACCCGAGGGAGGGTGAGTTTGAAGGCCCGCGCGAAGAAGTTCTGCAGGTTCGTCGAGGCGAGGTAGAAGTTCCCCGTGTTGACCCGCGTCTGGCTGACGACGACCCACAACAGTCCCCAGAACCCCATCATCGCGACGATCCCGAGAATCGCCGACTCCTCGCTCAGCGCTCCCTCGATGGCGATTGTGTGCGCCAGGATCATCCCCACTACCGCATTCACGAGAAGTGTCATCACGTAAAAGGGCGTTCCGAAGGTTACGCGCCCGTTGAACGTCGCGTCCTCGGGGCGACCGAACCGGGCGAAGTCCCACGCCATCATGGTGACGACCCAAACACCCATGTACACGGTGTACGCGAACCACCAGCCCGGCACACCGAGATCGGCTACGCCGTCGGGTTCGTAGGTGAGCCAGTCGTTGCTGTACCCGTAGCGGACGATGGTCCAGACGACCGAGCCGACGAGGCCGACGAGGTAGAGCGGAAGGAGTACCCCGTTGATCTTGTCCAGCCATGTGGTCACGCCGCGCATCGCCAGGGGTGCCTGGTACACGACGACGATCAGACAGCACAGTGCAATCGGGAGGGCGGGGATGTAGGCGTGCAGGGCGCTGGCGACGATGGCGCCTTCTGCGACGACGTAGTAAGTGATGGTGACTCCGAAGAGGGCGGCCGCGAATGCTGAGCCGGCTCGTCCAAACAGGGCGCGGGAGAAGAGGGACACGCTTGTTCCCGTTTTGGCGGCGTACCTGGCGGCCACTGAGTTGATCGCGCCATAGCTCACGGCCGACAGTGCGATGCCGATCAGGGTGTCGACCGTACCCACGGCAAGCGTGACCGTACTTCCCACCACGACCCAGAACATCGCGCTCATAAGTCCGAGCCACGCCATCGAGACCGACAGGCGCCCGCTGCGCCACGACAAGGGAACGATGTGCAGTGAATAGTCCTCGGCAGCAGCGTGTTCGAGGACCTTTGGATCGTCATGTGATGACACGACGAGTGCGGGGACTTTGTTCGCACTCAACTCCGGCGATAATGGCATGGTTCTTCCTTTCGATGACGGTTTCTGGCGCCGTTGCCATCTGGATCCTGAAAATTGAAGGTGCGCCTTGCCCGGGTGCCCCACGACCTCGATGAGGCACCCGCGCAGGTAGGAGCGGACGTGGCTCAGACTGCCGCGGTCTCGGAGATCGAGAGCGTCCCCTTGATGTAGTCGACGCCGGGATCATCGGTCCAGTGGACGATCGTGCGTCGCTTCAGCATCGCGCGGAACTGGTCGGTGGAGTTGGGCAGCACCTCGCCGCTGCCCCAGTCCAGGATCACTCCGTACTGGCGAACGCAGTCCATCTCGTTGATCAGACCGGACCGGTACTCCGCCGATACCGCCTGTGGATCACGCTCCATCCAGGCATGCCGGTTGTTCCGGATGTACTCGCGGGCCTTGTCGGTGGCGCCGGCGTCCACCTCGTAGTCGAAGACCTCCGGGTCGATCTCCTTGATGACGACTCCGTAGTCCTTTTCGGCGCGTTCGATCGTGACGTAGCCGTCGATGACGTCTTCGAGCACGGCGTCGACGGCACGCTGCAGCGGATCGCCCAGGCCGCCGCCGCCGGCGGAGGGGCGGGTGAACTCGTCTCCGGACTTGATCGGTACTGCCGCGAAGATCGAGCCCAGGTACTGCTCGTTGTCGGTTCCCTTGTTGAGCCAGACACCGTGTGGAATCGAGGGCAATCCGCCCCATAGCCCCCAGGTGACCGAGCGCTCCCGGTCACAGCAATAGGACATCACGGTGTTGCTGCTGGCCCATAGTCGGCCGCCCTTCTCGGCACCGAGTCCGCCGCGGTACTTTCCCGGGCCTCCGGAATCGGGCACTAGATCATGGCACGAGGTGAGCACCGGGGCCAGGCGCTCCTGGCCCTCGAAAGGTTGGGTGCCGTACTGGACACCGAACACGGCGGCCGATGCGTTGTAGCCGTCGGCACCGTTTCGGGCGCCCCAGCCTCCCATCATCCAGTCGTACCACATGAAGTTGGGGTTGCCGTTTTCGCGCCCGTCGCGCCCACCCACCAGTAGGTACTCGAGGTTGAAGGTGCAGGCCATGGCGCGTTCGGGCTGGATATCGGACCAGATCTCGAACACCGAGCTCATGATCTTCTCGAACGGCCCGGAGCAGAATCCGGCACACGGCGATGGCCAGTCCGCGTTGACCACCGAACCGAGCGGGCCGAGATCCGCTGTTACGACACGGTAGAAGCCCGAATTGAGGGGGATGTTCGGGAACTGCATCTTGGTGCCGGCGACGATTCCGGCGAACGAACCACCGAACCCGGCGTTGAGCATCGAGGAGATGGACGCATGTGACTCGCTGAGGTCGTAGTGGACGGAGTCGCCTTTGATGGTCATCTTCATGGTGACCGGGATCAGGCCCTCGCCCAGTGCCGGATCCTGGTCGATGTAGTCCTCGGTGTACCACACGCCGTCGGGCAGGGCGGCGATCTTGGCGCGGGTGAGATCTTCGACGTAATCCTGGACCTCGGCCATGGCCGTCTTGATCGTGTCGACACCGTATTTGTCGCACAGACGCTATATTTCGCGTTCGGCGACGCGAGTGGCCTCGGCCTGCGCCTGCATGTCGCCGATGATGTCGCGAGGGTTCCGGGTATTCTTTGCTATGAGGTATGCGACGTCCTCGAGGAACTGATCTTTGCTCCAAAGCCGGGTCGGCGGAATTCGCAGGCCCTCGCCCATGTGGTCGAGTGCCTTGACGTTGAACGAGCCCGGGGTCGCGCCGCCGACGTCCGCCCAATGGCCGTTGGCCTGCGCGTAGCCGAGCAGTTCGCCGTCGTAGTAGATCGGCCGGATGATGCGTGTGTCGTTGAAGTGGCTTCCTCCTTCGTACACGTAGTTTGCACGCTGGTCGACTCGTAGCCCGCGGCGAAGGTGATGCACGTCGTGGTCAAGTCCTTGCGGGTGGTGTACGAGGGTCGT
>NZ_LTCZ01000141.1:0-17928 GCF_001583455.1 Rhodococcus sp. LB1
CAGGTATTGATCATTTCTCGAGGGTACTGCGGGGCGACGTATCAGAGACGCTACCGTCGACTGTATCCCTCAGTCCTGGAATCACACTGCCAACCTTTAAGGTGAAACTGGTGGACTCAGGCGTCTCAATTGGAGTTCTTGCACGTGAACGCAGAAACGGGCCGATGAGGGTTGTGGGTAGCTTCGCGTCAGACGTCACCTCGCAAGGCGTTTGCGTCCCCTTCGGCAGCCTGACCCGCGAAATCGAACCCTAGCCCGCCGGTAGGCGGTCCGGCAAAGTGGCAGCAACGCTCGCGGACATCCCAAGCAGATCGGGTGAGCCGGTCCGACTCATGGGCAGGGAGAAGACGCCACGCCTGATCGCCTGCTGCATCGGCTCCGTGGGAGTAGCCGGCAATCGTGAACTGCCTCGGTGAGTACAGCCTTTAACTTGCTGAGGGCGTCTACCTTGCTGATTGGCCGAGGTGTCAGAGCGACCAGCTTCGACCCAACGAGAGCCCCGAGGCTAAATGAAACGCAAGCACATCCACAGGATCCGGCTATCGTCCTCACCATGACGCAGAGCGACGAAGTGTACGAATCCAGCGACCGCACCCTCAACGACGGCGAGACGGAAGAACTTATCGCACAGGCCGAACGGACACGGACGGCAGCACTCGCGCAGGGCCGTCCGGATCTTGCTGCGAAGGCGCAGGAAGTGATCGACAATCTCACAAGTGCCCACGAAAGACTCGAGCAGACCCACGCCGAGCACGGACACGCCCGCCACCAGCTCCAGGCCGCCCGCGGGGAACTCGACGAGGCACAGAACGAGGAGGGGTGACGCCGGAGGAGATCGACGAGTGGGTGGCCAACGTCGGCCCTGCCCCCGACGACGTCTTCGCGAAGATCGTCGCTGTGTTCAGAAATGCAGAACTGCGCGACGAAGCGGATCGCGGTACCGCACCGACCAGGTCCGACCGATGAGCACCGTCGAGTGGACGCCGGCGATGGAGGCGTGGCTCCAGGAGGCGCTGTCTCGCAGCAAACCTCTCACGGTGCGCCAACTCGACACGATCCTGCCGCTGTTCCGCAAAGTGCGCGAGCAACAGTTCAGCGAGAATGATGGTCCACGCAACAGAGCACCTCTGGTGCAACACAACTCAGGCGGGAGAGTACAGATGGCCTTGAAGCCGTGGCAGAAGATCGAGCGGGTCGGGACACCCACCATCAAGGAGGAAGAAGGCCGTCCGGGAATCCTCATGGTCACTGTAAGACTCGCAGGCAGTCACGAACCGGAGTGGGATAACTACTTCAAGAATATGATCGACGCGCTCGAAGCAAACGCGTCCATCGGAGGATGGGGACCCTCCGAAGTCGTGGTCCACTCTTCGATTCTGGAAGCACACCTCGAATCGACCATCGCCGCGATCGACGAAGCTGTCGAGGATGCGAACGAACGCTACGAACGTGACGTGATCCCCGAGAAAGAACGGGTGGCCAAGGAGCGCGACGACGCCAGAGCTAGAGCTGAGGCGCGGCAGGCCGGAACTGGATCAGAAGGCAGCAGCGCTCGCGAAGCCCGAGCCCAGAAGCACCCGAAACTGGTAAAACCCGAATCGAAGGTGCCAACCGACGCCGCTGTCGGTTGGCACCTCCGAAATCGTGGAGCTACGCGTTGGCAGACTGCTCGCGAATGAACTGGACGACGTCGTGGGGAAGGTACCAAGACCATCCGCCCGCGGACTCGATGTGCCGGCTGCCGATGCCGAGAAGGCCGATGTCCTTGAGGCGTTGTACGAGGAACGGTGGGACTGGGCCTCCAGGGTTCGCAGCGAGGGCGGACCGCTGGTCCTCCGACAGCCACGACCACGGCAATGTGAAGTTGTTGTTAGTCATTCGGACGAAAGTACACAACAGCACCGACAACTCATCCAAACCGATGATGAGCAGCCTGGAGCCGTGAGGCCGGGAGCCGTGGCGCGTGTGCGCCGACCGATCAGCTAGCGTTCCGATCCATGGTCAACGCGATCTTGATCCTCCTCGGTGTCCTCACCCTCGCCGCCGCGTCGATAGCCAGCTGGTACGCCTTCAGCGCCGACCGTCGCCAGTCAGAACGAGCCTATGTCGACTGGCAGGTCACACCCGATGAGGACAAGGTGGGCCGGTTCGACGTGTACAACGTCGGAAAGGACACTGCATTCGACGTCGTAGTCGAAATCTGGGATGCGCACGACCAGGTCGAGGCCAAAGCAGACAAGGTGGACCCCCTTGTCGTGTCGAACGCTGACATCATCACGCTCGAACTTCCCACCCGAGCGAAAAGCGGCCCGGACGAAACGGGCACTCCGAAGCCGACCGGGCCTCATCCGTCCGAGATGCACGAGCAGATCCACCACGGTCGCATGATCAAGTTGGCCGAGCAGTCCTGGAACAACTACAACGAGATTGTTCGCCGCGAGCAAGGACGACAGGTACATCTACGCGTGACCTGGCGAAGCAAGCGAGGATCGTGGCGCACGCAGGACCTTCGGACCGGCTAGCAAACCAGCGCGATGCTGGCCCCCGGGTAGGTGAGCGCGGACTGCCCTACCCTCGTCGGCCCCGCGCGGATTTGGGGGCTGACGAAGAGTGTCAATCGTTAGACGGAGATTCAGACTCCGCGAGCGCGTCCAACAGCACCTCGATCCCCGGATCGTTGTAGTGGGAGATCGTAAACTTTTAGATCGATGCGAGCTGAGTGGAGGCCCCGTTAGGTATCGCTGTCAATCTCGGGCAATCGGTTCCAGCGAGAGAATTCGTCGGCCAGGTCGCTGAGCTCGAGCGACTTCTGCGATTCTGTGGTCTCGGAATCCGATTGCCTACCGTTCCTTCTCGACGGACTCAATGCTTGCGATCGCCCGGAGGAGAAGCTCGCTCCCTGGCTCATTGAAGTTGGCGATCGCGAAACGATACAGCGCTGCAATCTTGGCGATCGTGTCGAATTCGTCGCTGTCGCGATCGAGAACACTCCTCCACTGGTCGTACTCATCGATGAGCTCTTCGATCGTGCGGGCCGTCGCGATGGACGCTTCTGACATCTCTGACTCCTGTTCATTGCTGGCCGGCGAATTGCCAAGGTGTTGCTCGAACAGGCTATAGGTATGGGATCCATCGATACGGCCCGCCACAAGGTTCTGACCGTGTCGCCCCGACACAGGGCAGCGGACCTGAGCGACCGGCGAAGCCAACCCTGTTACCGGCATGTTCCACTCCGAAATAACCACCTCGAGGCGAGGATCGTGTAGGTGAGACGGCAGCCACACCGTGACGTACTCCGGCGGCGCTGGGTTGTCGGCGCGCAGGACGGCTTGGAAGACGAACCCAGCGGAGATATTTCGCAGGCACGGGTAAGAATCCGAGGCCGCGCACTTGTCCCTCGGATGGAGCACGACCCCACCGAATCGGTCGGCTTCGGTGTTCTCGTCGTCAGGGCCGTGGGCGTCGGTCCCGGGCACATCGTTCGTCACAGCATTGATCCTCATACACACACCACGACACTGGGGGTGCGATTCCGTTCCACCCTCCGACTGTGGTGGTCGACACAGCGGCACTCGACGTGCACCCATACCTGTGAGCACACAGGTATTCGTCGCGTCCCGGGGGTTCTGTTTCGTCCCGGCACATCGCTAGAGGGATGCAGTTCCGCTGCTCACCCGTTGTCAGCAGATCCGGATGGTGGCGCGGAGCGGCGCCGGCCGGCAGCACGACCGCGCCAGACCCTCGATACTGACGGCTGGGTCGGTATCGGCTGCGGCGGCGGCATCGATCCAGCATCTGCCGCACCGAGCGGTCTGAGCACGTCGTCGAGGGGACACCTCGACGGGAACGTGTTCACGCCAATCTGTCTCGGCCGCGGCAGCGTGCAAGCGTCCGGAGCGCGGTCCCGGTCGGACTGGTGGTTATCATCTGGCATGGCCAACGCGCTCCGCCCCTCGGATATCGACCTTCGTATCGAGATCAACTCCTCTGCCCCCGCGGAGCTTCAAGAAATTGGAATCTCGTACTGGGAGATCGTCGGCCTCGACTCCGAAACCGGCGAACCCGTGTGGGCCACCAAAGTCCGCGAGCTCGACGTCACAGCATGGGCGAACGCCGCCCATTTCGCGGCCGCCGCTGCCGTCACTGCAACGGTCCCCGACCACTCCTGCTCGTCGTGCGGGGGCAAGTTGACGCTAACCTCGCGCAAGGCACTGACCGATACGCTGCAGGGGAGGAACGTCGACTGCCGAGCCTGCAACACCACCGTCGAACAACGCGTCGCGCGAATACTGAACCCGAAATCCCTCGAGGAGCGCGCCCGCAGACTCACCGAACGTCAGGCGCAAGAGACCGCAGCGGCGGCGGAGCGGGAGCTCGAACAGTCCCGACGAGACGCGATCGCCGCCCGCTACCCGATCGGCACCGACGACAGCGCACAGCGCATCGACGACGCACCACTCCTGGCAAGGATCGGTGCGCTCGCCGTGCTGCACGCCGTCGGACACCGTGCCGGCCTGATCTACCCGGTCGAGTTCGCCAACGAAACCATCGGTCCGAACGAGTCTCTCAGCAAGGAACTCTTCATCGCCGCCTGGCACGCCCACCTACTCCAGATCCACCCCACCTCCCCCACCGACTCCTTCATCTGGGATGACGACCACACCCTCGGTGACGGGATCTACGTCCGCCGTACACGGTTCTTCACCCCCGGCGACGGAACCCTCGAACACCGCCTCGAAACCTTCGCTTCTCACCTACGCGCCGACCTCGAACTACCCACAATGTGGTCGACCGACAGAACTGAACTCGCCGACCTCGTCCACAGAGTCATCGCCGAAGAAGCCGGACGCTACCTCGTGTACCAGCTGTGCGAGCACAACCTCCCCGACCTCACTGCCACACACGAAGAAGCACTCCGAACCGTGACCCATCGCGGCGCCTCCCACTTTCCCATCGGCCACCTGTACCGCATGGCATGGTCGTCAGCTCGCGACGCATCCAGCGCCTACCAACGCCACGCAGGAATGTCGAAAGAGAACGCAATTACACACGGCCTCAAACAATTCGAACGCTGGATCCAACGCGCCTCCGAAAACCCCGAATCGCTCAACGCACCCTTCCGCGAGGACACGACCAACCTGCCGCTCACCGCGGTCACCAGTGTCGTCTTCCGCACCATCTTGGGCCTGGACCCGATGAGCGCCGACCCCGCACAGATCGACGACCTGCTGGCCGCAGCGCCCGATGCTGAGGTCCGCGCGATGTGCGACCACCAGATCCCGGAACATACCGAGCTCATGGAGTGGATCCGCACCTCAGCCGACCACTGGGAGGACGACGAGTTCCGCCGAATAGTCGCCGTTCTCGAAAACTCGTCCGCCGACCCCTGCGCCCCGGGATGCGCACACGAACACCTCGCCCGCGTTGCCACCGCAAGCGGCCAACTCTATGACCGCATCGTCTCCCGCGTCGGCGACACAGACGCCGCAATCGTGACCGCGGAGGCGACAGCACTCGCCAACGCCACCCAGAACCAGGTTCGTACTGGCGACGCCATACTCGCAGATATCGTTCGGATGCTCCGTCACCCGGAGCTCAACGAAAAACACGATCTGCAGTAACTCTCACCAGACTGCAGCCGGGCATCCGTTCGGAATCATCCAACCACGAGGGTTAGCAAAGCACGCGGATCCATAACTCCTCCGGCCGTTCGTCAATAGGTCCCGGCAATATCTTCCCTTCGTTCGGCATGGGAAAGACGTGCTACGAGATGGAGGGGCCACTTGGCCGTGTTTAACCATCATATGGACCGCGACGGTTCGCTGCGCCTACCTGTTCAGGTAGGCCTCTTCCCCGCGCTCGCTACGACCCATTGTGAGCGCGGGGTTTCGAATGTGGTGGACGGCAGGCCAACTACCAGTGACGACGAACTCTTCGCATCCGCCGAGAGGTGTTGTCGATCTCAAATCCATTGAGATTTCCGCGGACCCGGTTGACGTTCACATACGCGTAGTAGAGACGCGGAATGAGCATGACGTACAGCAGCGCGATGTACGCACTGATACCACCGGCTGCGTACGCAGCGACGCCCGAGAGACTGACCGCGTCGGGCTTGCTCGTTACCATGCCGACCACGATGATCACCGCAGCGAAGACGCACGCGATTGTCGCGGCCATGAGGTGGCTGACGCTTTCATCCAGGGCATCTTTGTCGCTGTCACGGGAAGTGTCGTCGTCATCGAACCACTCCGTGAGCTTCAGCCGCAGCGATGACAGCTGAGCGAAGACTGTCAGGCTCGCTCCCGAGAGCAATGAGACAGCCGTCAGTAGTACGCCAGGAAATGACAGCTCGACGTCTTTCCACGCCATCAGTCCGATGACGAGGAGCGGAACCCCCGCGACGACACCGCGTGCTCCCCAGTCCGGCACGGGTCCCGTATCGGTGTCCTTGGTCAGACCCTTCCAGTGACCGATGAAGACCGGGGCAAAATTGAACCGGTCGAGCATGGTTACCTCTCTTCTTACAGATCTTTGAGATTGAGACTAGCTGCTCGAGCTGACATCAATGCGAGGGTTCGCCGGCTCACTTCGTCGAGAAACGCTTCATCTGTGGGGCGGTGGTTCGCGATGGGGTAGGTGAAGACGTCGGGCAGCCGCGATGGGCTCACCTGCCGTTTGCCGAGATCTGTATCGATGACCACCCATGCGTCGTCGAACTCGACCCCTTCCATCTCATCACCGAGCAAGGCTGCCAACTCGTTCGCCATGCCACCGTCCCCGGACTTCACCTTGATCGACTTCTGGACGGCCTTCATCACTTTGTTGCTCATCTTCGATTCGATTCGAGCCTCAACCCGGAACTTCTCGTCACGGCGCAGCCGGCTGTCTGCAACTCTGCGGTGAACGAGAACCATCGACTCCGCCTCGTTCTCCTCAATGAAGGCCATGAGCTGCTTCGGGTCACCGATCGGCTCGGCGATAAGCTTCCACCAAGGATGTTCCTTACCCGCCACAGTGGACGAGGCGCCTTCCTTGGCTGCCTGTTCTTGTGACCACTTGCGTAGCCATTGAACTATGTATTTTGCTGGGCACGCTCCCGCGGCCGCCTCCACCGCGAGGGTCCCGACATCGCCGGCCTCAGGCAATATCAGCGCGAAGCGGTACTTGCGCGTGGGTGAGTAGTCGGTGATGTCGATCGGCTTCTTTCCTGTGACATCCGCGTGCGGAACTGCCTGGTCGTGACCGGTCGCGCGCCCATAGTCCACCTCACCGAAAGTGTGCCGCCCCTTCTTCTCGATCCGGGTGAGCATAAAGACCGGCTTCTGTCGGAGTTCCGATGGCGCTGGGGGATCCGAGTCAGGCGAAAGGGGAAACCCCCGTTCGGTCTGATCGACCTTCGATGTGAGCAGGTCGTGAGCATACTTCCGGTAGGACCATGTTTCAGAGTCCTTCTTCTGACTGAAGTTCAAGTCCTTTCGGCCGTTCTCGCGACGCAGCCGCGTCTCAAACAGTCGCACTCCCCATGACGTCATCGTTCTTTGTTCCTGTTCTTCCAGTCCCGTTGGTGTTTCGGATTGAGATGCATAGTGAAAGATGTGCGGGTTACTGTTCGCACGGAGCGGTCGTTCGTCCGAATGACATGACCGTCTGGGCGTGCAGGCAGTAGCAGTCCGAGCGCTGAGTCGACGCAGATTCCGAGTTGCGCCCCGAATGCGCCGCAGACCGGGAGTTGTTTCGCCAACGGATCGCGGTCCAGTTAGCGACTCAAAACCGTCCACCCGCCAGCTTGCCGCGTGGCATTTGCCACGCAATAACTGTGACGTGCAGAAACAGGCAGCATTGATACTGCCGCAGTTGAGACCGGGCCATTCGAGCACTCTTTCAGAACCGGCAAGCTCGGGTTGCTACATCGCAGCCGAATGCTTGAGTGTTGTCGATCACACCTCGCGGGTCGGATCGTCCATGCATAGGCCTCGGGTATGTCAACTACGACAGGGCACCGAGACCCGCGATTCCACGGCGTCGTCGCGATACCTCGACCTCCAGAAACTGAAGGGGTGAATATGGGCACGGTAGATAGCCGATAGGAAGGTTTCGCGGCCGATCGTGACGTAGGCGGACAACTTTCGGTGGTCGAGGGACTATTCGATGTAGCCGACCTCAACGCCCACGATGGTCCCGTCACCAATGATGGCGCTGCAATTGAACTCACTGCGCACGGTGGCGCCGAATGAGTTGCTGGCGTCCACATCCCCGGTGACCACCCAGCGGCTCAGTTCGCCGTAGCTGCTGTACCGATCCAACTGCGCGTAGTCCTCGTCGATGGTCTTGAGGCTGTCTGTCTCGTGCGCGGAAACGTTACTTAAATCGGCAGTGCTCGGAGACTTCATCCGATCGGCCACGGCGCTTGTGCATCTGTCGATGGCTTCATCCTCTGTGCTGTTGCCGAACACGGTGAAACCGACGATGACAGCGACGACGGCCAGAGCGCCCGCTGCAATCCACATGCCCTTGCGGCGGCGCTTGGGCGGAGCTGCTGACGCGGGTGTAGCCGTAGGTGCAACGTGGGCGGCAGGCACGTCGAGTTGTCGCGTCTCCGTCCATGTCTGGCCGTCCCAGTACCGGACCGAGTTGGGTTCCCCCGACGGGTTTGGATACCAGCCGGGGGATGCTGAGTCAGGCATGCGGGTCCGTTCGTGGTCGGGAAGTGGTCGGTCAAGAGGGATAGCAAATTCACAATGCCCCGATGGTGCGAATCAATGTCCCGTTCGATGATGTCGAACGGGACCACCGAAACCGTGTTGGTGTGGCGACCGAGTCGGGAGCCACACCAACAGTTCAGGACCGCCACTAGCCCGGCTGCCGTGAACGAATGAGCCCATGCACGAGTAGTGGCTGAGGGCCGCTCTCCGTGTCTACGTGGATGACACTGTGCACGCGTCACTCACCTGTTGCGATGGTCTAGATGTTGACGCCGTAGTCGCGGGCGATCCCGGCCAGGCCGGAGGCGTAGCCCTGACCGATCGCGCGGAACTTCCACTCGCCGTTATGCCGATACAACTCGCCGAACACCATTGCCGTCTCGATGGAGGCGTCCTCGGTCAGGTCGTAGCGCACCAGTTCGTTTCCGGTGCTGCGGTCGACGACACGGATGAATGCGTTGGTGACCTGCCCGAAGCTCTGCCCCCGCTGCTGTGCGTCGTGGATGGAGACGGGGAAGAAGATGTTGGTGACGTTCGGCGGCACCGCTTTGAGGTCGACGTTGATGACCTCGTCGTCGCCGTCACCGTCGCCGGTGAGGTTGTCGCCGGTGTGCTCGATGGATCCGTCGGGTGAGCGCAGGTTGTTGTAGAACACGAAGTGCTGATCGGACAGGACCCGCTTGTTCTCGCCGGTCACCAATGCGCTCGCGTCGAGGTCGAAGTCGTGACCGGTGGTCGAGCGTGCGTCCCATCCCAACCCCACGGCGACCGCGGTCAGGTTCGGTGCCTGCTTGTCGAGGGAAACGTTGCCGCCTTTGGCCAGGGTGACGCCCATGAAGATCCTTCCGCCCACAGCGTGTGGATGCGCACTGTTTGCCCACCCCATTCGACGCTCAGGCTACCCACCTTAGAACGTGATGTTTCGGACACGCCATTGCAGGGTGAATCCGGGTCGTGCCCGTACTATCAGCGCGTGATCGGTTGCCAGACAGCACACACCGGGGATCGAGGACGGGGGCGCAGGATCGCCCGGTGCGATGCTGCCAGGCGGGGGTGTTCGGTGGCTGAGCGTTTGCCTCGTCCGTCGACGGTCGCATGAGTCGACCACCTCCCCTTGCGGGCGGCCCACGCGCGACACCCATTTCTGACCTCACCAGCACCTGGATGGAAAGGACCGGCTCCGGCCGCACCTCATGACCGATCTCGCCCGCGGCCAGAACACCCCCATCGACGACGGCTCGCTCACTGTGGCCGTTTCCGGCGTCGGCCAGGGCGCCATCGACCTGATGGCCTTCCAGCTCGGTAGTGATCAACGGGTCCGCTCGGACGCCGACTTCATCTTCTTCAACCAACCCACCTCCCCCGAGGGTGCGGTCCGACTGGTCGCCGCCGACCGCATCACGATCGACCTCCGCGCTGTTCCGGCCGGCATCGAGAAACTGTCCATCGCCGTGGCGCTCGACGAGCAGGTCGCCGGGAGTCTCGCGCACACCGGCAATCTCGGGGTCGTCCTCGAACAACCCACCGGGATGCGGGTCACCGCACGGGCGCTCGGCCTGACCACCGAACGGGCAGCGGTCCTGCTCGAGGTCTACCGCCGCCAGGGCACCTGGAAGGCCCGCAATGTCTCCGCGGGCTGGGACACCGGGCTGGCGGCCCTGGTCACCCACCACGGTGTCGACGTCTCAGACCAACCCGCCCCGCCGCCGGCGGCACCGGCACCGCCCGCACCGGCGGCAGCGCACCAGTACACGCCGACGTACCCACCGGTCGTGGCCGCAGCGGCAACCGCCCCTACCGCTCCCCCGCACACCCCACCACCACCGCCGGCGTCGGTGTCGCCGATCAGCTTCGAGAAGGTCAAGGTCACCCTGTCCAAAGACTCGGCCACCAAGACCGCCCGGATCGACCTCCGCAAGAGCCAGGGCGACCCCAACTGGGTACTGACCGTCGGACTCGAATGGGACGGCCGCGGCGCCCACTACGACCCCTATGGCCGGGTCACCCGCTACGGGACCGGGGACCTCGACGTGTACTTCTTCTGCCGCGACGAGGTCACCAACAAGTTCGTCGTCATCAGCGGCGAAGCCCGCCACCGCGGCACCCTCGACAAGTGGCCGTTCATCCACCACGACGGCGACAGCAAAGGCCCCGGCAACGGCAACCGGCCCGCCGTCGAACAGGTCCGCGTCCTGCCCACCGAGAACGGAGACCTCCTGGTCAACGTCTACCAAAGCGTCGACAACGGAACCGGCGCGATCGACACCTTCGGCCGCCCCCGCGTCGCCATCCGATACGGGCGCGCCGCACCCGGCGGGCTCCCCCGCGACGACGCCGACGAAATCCTCGTCTACGTCGGCAACGGACAGGACTCCTACTGGGCCACCATCGCCCACATCGACGTGCAAGACGGCATCCTCACCGTCGACGGCGAAACCCGCTACAGCCACCCCGGCAGCGAACACATGCCCGGACTCGACACCACCGGCACCTGGGTCCGCGAACCCCAGGGCGGACCCGTCGGTCGCAGCAAGAAAGCGAACCGCGGAATCGGACTCACCAAATACACCGGCCGCTGCCCCACCCCGACAGGAAAGTACTGACCATGCACCCACACACTCCGAAACGCCTTCCCCGTGCCGCCGGTGTGCTCACCGCCCTCACCGGGACAGTTCTCCTCGGTGCTGGTCCCGCCAGTGCCGCGGAACCGGTTCTGGCGCCGACCATCACCGCCGACGCGGACGGGCTCGTCGTCCACGCCACCGTCACCAACCCGAACCCCGGCCCGCTCACCTACCCGGGGGTCGAATGCTTCCCGCAACTGACCGACCACCAGAACACCGGCGGCGACATGCCATGGATGTGGCCGACCCTGCCCCAAGCCAGCGTCCCCGGCTTCGGCGCATCCATCGGTGAGACGAAACAATTCCTCATCACCGTGCCCCACCCCGGGGACTACACCGTCGAGGCGTACTGCTGGCTCCAAGGCGACGTGCAATCCGCGGCCGGCAGCGACAAATTCACCCTCACCGTCGACGGGAGCACCAAACCACAACCAGAACCCGAACCCACCGCACCGGGGCTGCCATTCTTCGGCAGCTGACAACCCTGCCCCATCATTAGGTCTCAGCGCTGAAAGACACGGCTCAGCCATCGACGGGTCTGATGGATGCGCCGGACCGGTATCTCCTCGCCGCTCTCGCGCGAAGCCTCGGCATCGGCGGCCTCTCGGTGCTCGGCGGCGCTTCTCGCCGCGTCGCGGGCGCGCTGGCGCTGTTCGTTGTATGCGGTGAGTTCGGCACGCAGGCCGGCACGGAGTTCCGGGACCGTCTCGGTGGCGCCGAGCAGTTCGAAGAACCCGGGGAGCGAGAACGTGCGCTTGATGCCGTGGCGTGTCCAGTAGATCCCGACGTGATCGATATGGTGTTCGTCGTCGAAGTCCAGGAGTGCATAACCGGCAAGTTGATAGACATCGGACTTGGTGATCGTCGTCGCGGCGTGCGTGGACTTGAAGTCGAGAAGCAACCCGTCGACCAGAAGATCCGCGTCGGCGCCGCCGATGGCGTCAGACCCGGAAAAGCTCATCCCCGAGCGCGCCGCGCTCGCACGGGCACGTAGCTCGCCCAGTCCGGTGTTCGCGAGGCAGACCTGGTCGTGGAGTTGATCGATGACGAACCACGGCACCTGCGCGCGTGCCTGATCGAACGTCACCGCCCTTCCGCCGTCCAGTAGTGGTGTCTTGTCGATGACGTGCAGGTACGAGCGGTAGAGCTGATCCAGTTGGCCGGCGACCACGCAGAGGCGGAGCAGGTCGTTCTCGATCGACTCGGGCAGCTCGATACGGTCGGCGAGCTGTGGGGGTGCCTCGGCGAGCAAGCTGGCGATCGCGGCCGTCAACTCACCCAGCAAGGCGGCCGCTTCCGGATGGTTTCTGGTCAGCGCTGCATGGCCCCTCCGCGCCGATACCGGGACGAGATCGTCCGTGGTGAACGCCAGTCTCAGGCGAAAATCGATGGCGGTTCCGATCAACCCCCAGTCCGGCCGCTTCCCGGTATGACTGGATTTCGTCCGGAGAGCATGCTTGCGAATACCGTCGTGGACCGCAGTCACCGCACCAGGGTTGGGAATAGATCTCTGCGCGAACCGCATGAACGGCGATCCGGCCCACTCGATCTGAGATGTCAAGGACACCGGCAGAACACTACTGCGCCACCCCTGGGCACCCTGCGCAGGTACGACAAGCGATCCCATGTGCCGGCGACTACCTTCAGCGACCCCCAGTTATCTTCCACCTGCGGCACGTCTGGTAGTTACTCCCAGGGAGCCGCTCCCCACCGATCCACAGCTCCCAGTCATCACAAAGATTCCCCCGGCCAAGACTTCAGACAGGCGACACACAACATGCGAATCCGCCGCATCCTCTCGATCGCTACATGCATGAGCGCGGTCACGCTGATCCTGACCGCCTGCAGCGACGACTCAGCCACCCCCGCAAGCAACGCCGCTTCGGCATCAGCGACCACCTCGACGCAGGACGCCGACTCCACCATCAAACGGATCACCGCCCCACCCACGACTACCGCGGCGGCGGAGACCACGAGCGGAAAGGATCTGCACGGAGCTGCGCTCTACCTTCAGACGTGCCACGACACGCTGGAGTACTTCGACGCGGTCCGCGAACTCGCCGACCTGGTCGGCGAACCCTTCGACTCGAAGGAGGCCGCCGACGGCCTGCTCGAACTCGCACGCACCGGCGGCGAAGAGCTTCTTCAAGACCTCGAAGCGTCCGGTGACCTCGACGTCCCGGCCCCTGATCCGAACGAACCGACGTGGGAAGAAATCCCGAAGGCCGACCGCACCGAAGTCGAGCGCGCCATCTACGCCGCCGCCGACGGCCACTGCTGACCCCACCGAAGAGGAACCAGCAAGACGGACATCATCTGGATCAGCCGAACAGCTTCCTCAAGATCGGCCCGATGACGGGAATGCCGTCGGCGCTGCCCGTACCTGTCGGCGCTGCCGTTACGTCGACACTCAGCGACGCGGTCGGCGGTCGATAATCCGGCCATCCCACACCACTGGCGCAGCCATACGCATACAGGGTGTGCGTTCCGATGCTGGTGGGCGTCCACTGCACGGTTGCCAGCAAGTCCTCATTCGGCGCAACCGGAATACCTCCGAGCAGGTCGCTCTGCTCAGCAACGGCCGGGTCGACATCCACCGCAACGCCGACGGTGCTGTGCTCCTGGCAATGCACCGTGACCGTGTAGGTTTCGCCTAGATAGAGGTTGTCGCTGGAGAGGGTGATCGTCGTCGGTGCAGGTTCGGCCGACGCGGGACCGGCGGTCAAACTCATCACCCCCGCGATGGCCGCCGCGAACATGATTCCCCGGCCGGTCCGCCGGTGTTGCGTTGCTGTCCTCATATGTCTCCTGCCTCAGGCACGCCGTCCTTGTTAGCGCACGGCGTGGTACGGCGGGGTCCGCGATGGCGCGTCTACGTGCCGGCGGCGCTCGCACCCCCTTGTGCGTATCAAAGCAGACCGCGCCGACATGGTTCACGCGCCGTTCCCGATTCTGAATATGGGTGTGTAGATCGCGTGAATGACACCCCGCTGTTTTTTGTGATGTCGCGTGCCGTCGCATTTTTCGAGGATTTAGGTAACCGTGCGATCGGATGGCGCCGCCGACGACAACCGTGGTGCGGGTACCGCGGTGTGCCGAATTTCCGGACTCGCACATACACCACAATCGACCCAGTTCGCGAAGGATCACCTCCTCGGCCGGGCAATCCAACTCAACCCCGAACCGACGCAACCCGACACCGACAGTGCGGGCCAGGTCAACCGTTACGTCGCGCTCGACAACGACATGGACGGTGACTACACGATCAAGGCCGCCCGCGAAGGAGCCGCCCGCGCCTACACCGTCGACTACCTGCGCACCGCAGACCGGTTGATCGAAGCCGAGGCCGCCGCCCGCGCCGCCGATCGGGGACTGTGGACCTGCGACGGCGGAACCCCGGCGCCGAGTCCCGCGCCGGCACCGCAATCTCGCCCCGCACCCACACCGCCCACCCACCCCAGCGGCCCCGGCACCTTCGGGGATCGTCGTCAAACCCGGTGCCTTCTGCAGCGGCGGCACCGGCGTCACCAGCACCGGAACACCGATGGTCTGCGCACCCGGCTCCGACGGACGCAACCGGTGGAAGGCAGCGAGCTAGAACCATCCGCCCGGCCGCCGGTGGAGGTGACGGTCGAGCGCAGTCACGCGGTGCCGCGGTACCGGCTCGACCGAACACCGGCAGTGGGGCGCGCCTCCTGTGAGGTGCACCCCACTGCGCGTTCGTGTTCGTTTCCCGGGGATGCCCACCATCCGCCCGCAGATGACCGTGGTGCACCGGCCCTCACCCCCGGAGAGTGTTCACGGTCCTCGACCGGCCGCGCACCGACTCCGCGGCCGGTCGAGGGGGCGTCGTGTACCGCGGGTGAGGTCACCGGGCGCCGGCGCCCACCACCGGGGCCCGAGTCAGCACCCGAGCCAGCGCCACCGTGGCCGTCAACACCGCGGCCACCACCGCGACAACGCACACCAACGTCGCAGGGACGGTGGAATACCCGAACAGCCCAGCGACACCCACACCCGCGGCCGTCGCCGCCAGTGCACCGACCGGAAGCAACACCGCCAGCATCCGCACGGTGCCCGCGCGCCGATCATCGCCCGCCGCGGCCAACACCCACCACACAGCAGGCAGGGCGCACCCGTACGCCAGCACCGCGCTACCGGCGTAGAGCACCAGCACCACAGCCCATTCCACCGCGATGCCCACCGTGGCCGTGAACACGACATACAGCGACACCAGCATCGGCGACAAACCCCACGGTGACACCAGCAAGGGCCGCGGCGACGGTCCGGCCCAGCAGGAAGGTGCGCCGACGGTGGCGTTCGTCCGCGCTCGCCGCGTCCCGCACCACCCGCCACCCGGACAGCCACAGCGCCACCCCGCAACCGGACCCGGCCACCGCGGCACCGCCGAGGACGACCACCGCAACAATGGATGGATCAGTCCACGCCGGCTGGAACGACGTCGCCACCGTGTACGGCCGCGACGTAAACGCGGCGAACACCACCACCAAGACCAGCCCGACGACCAAACCCACAACCCCGAAGATCCCGCTCTGTCTCCCCACCCACCCATCGTGTCACCGAAAGGTGCTCAGATCCCGGCAACCGCGGCCGCCGGGCGTTCCCTAACGCCGGCTATCGCGATCCACTCCGCGGGAATCGTCGAGTCAGGTACGCCGAGTTACCTCGCACCCCTCCCCGGGCACCGCTGGTGCGGACACCCGCCCACCGCCGAGATCCCCACAGGCTCATGGCCTTCGCGGCTGGATGGTCGCACAGAGAATCGGGGGCAATGCTGTACCTCACGCGACCGAAATTTCGGCCTGAGCATCGTGGAAGGCTCGCTCGATCTCGACCGAAATCCGGCCGCGGGAGGACACCACATGGCCCGCCCCGATCGCCCACTCACGAATCTCCCTCGAAGACTTCTTCGCCGGAGCCTTTCTCACCTGTTCCCTCTTCGCCGGAACCTTCGCCGCGACCGTCTTCTTCACGGCCTTCTTCTCCGCAGTTTGCTTCGCCGTGACTGTCTTCTTCCCGGACGTCTTCGTCGAGGCGGTCGTCGTCGCGACTGCCTTCTTCGCCGAAGCCTTGCCCGCCGCTACTCTCTTGACGGGAGCCGCCGCCACAGCCGTGTTCTTGGCAGCTGTCTTCTTCGCGGCCGTCTTCTTTACCGGCGCCGGTTTAGCCTCCGCCTTCTTCGTCTGAGCGTCGTGGAAGGCTTGCTCGATCTCGGCCGGAATCCTTCCGCGGGAGGATACCTCGCGGCCGTCTGCGATCGCCCAGGCACGAATCTCCTTGTTCGTCGTTTTCGCCGGACCTATATTCCCTACTGCCTTTTTCACCGGCACCTTCGCCGTGACCGGCGTCGTCACGGCCGCCTTCGTCCCGGTCGGCTTCTCGGCAGCCGTCTTCGTCGCGCCTATCTTTTTCTCCGCCGGAGCCTTGCTCGCCGCTACTCTTTTGACCGGAGTCGCCGCGGCGGTCTTCTTGGCGGCTGTCTTCTTCGTTGCTGTCTTCTTTACCGGCGCCCGTTTGACCTGAGCCTTCTGCGTCTGAGCGTCGTCGAAGGCTTGCTCGATCTCGGCCGGAATTCTCCCGCGGGAGGACACTTCCAAGCCCTCCCCGATCGCCCACTCGCGAATCTCCTTGGTCGTTTTCTGCGCTGGAGTCTTGCTCGCCGCCCGCTTTGCGGGGGCTTTTTCCTCGAGCACCTTCTTTACGGCCTTCTTCTTCACCGCTGCCGTCTCCGCGATTTCCTTCTTCGAGGCCTTCTTCTTCACCGGCTCCGGTTCAGCCTGAGCCTTCTTCGCTCGAGCGTCGTGAAAGGCTTGCACGATTTCGACCGAAATCCGGCCGCGGGACGACACCTTGAAGCCTGCCCCGGTCGCCCACTCACGAATCTCTTTGGTCGTCTTTTTCGCCGAGCCTGCAGAACCCCTCGGTGGTACCGCCATATTTTTCTCCCTATTCGCCGGGCAATCGTCGAACGCAACAGTAGCGGTATTTCAGCCCGCTCACCGCCAGCGGATCGAAACTACGACCACTCACACGCGGGCCGCATTGTTTCCGAGGACCAGCGCCCCTCACCCTTGTCGTCCAGCAGGACCATACAGAGAACCGTCTGTCGGCGGTGCCCAACGACTGCTGGACCACTGCGACCAACCCGGCCTGGCGTTTTTCCTTCAGTCGGAGAGAGTATACGAACTCGGTTGCTTTGCAATCGGTTCCGCTGATTGGCAGTGAACACGGGGGCACCTTCGCACATGCACCGAAGGCCTCGAGACTGCCATGACGCGAAACGCAGTCCAGCACAAAATAACGGTGGGAAGGTGTTCGAGCCCACTATCACGGCCGGGAGGAGACCGAGAAAGACCCCACACCGGAGACCTCACTCTCCCAACGAGTTCCGATCCAAACGGGGGGTTGCGGACGCTGCGTCATGGGCGCGGGGTGCGCGTCCAACGTGCGTGGCCGTTCTCCGAGGACGGGGCTACGGAAGTCGGGCGCTGCCCGCACCCACGTATTTCAGGTGGTGGACCTCGCCTGGGACCTTGATGAGGTCGTCGAAGGTGCCCGGGTCGGTCAGCACGTCGTGGGAT
>NZ_LTCZ01000142.1:0-13612 GCF_001583455.1 Rhodococcus sp. LB1
ATGTCCTTGTCGATCTTGACCACCGAGTTGATGGAGACCGTCGTGGTCTCGAGGAAGGTCGAGATCCCGCACATCTGACCGACCGGCGTCCCGTCCGTCGTGTGCACCCGGAACGTGCCGTCCGTCCAGCGCGGTCCGGCGAGGATGCCGGCGGCGAGATTGCACAGACTCTGCAGATTGCTCGAACACCAGCGGCAGTGGCCGCAGGACGGGATCGCGGAGAAGACGACGTGGTCGCCGACCTCGATGCCCTTGTAGTTGGGGGAGGCCTTCGTGACGATGCCGGCGCCCTCGTGGCCGAGGGCGAACGGGTACATGCCGACCGGAATGTCCCCGGTGACGTGGTGGTCNNAGCTTGACCTGCACCTCGTCTTCGCGGGGATCCTCCAGTTCGAGGTCGACGACCTCGAGTTCGCCGGGGATCTGCCGGATGACTGCGCCGCGGGTTCTCATGCTTCTCCTTGGGTCGGTGGATGGGATGTTCTGGGGTCAGTCGGAGAGCCGGGTGACCACGGACTTCGTCTCGAGGTATTCGGCCAGCGCCTCGGCACCGTTCTCGCGGCCCCAGCCGGACTGCTTGTAACCGCCGACCGGCATCTGCACACCGCCCGCCCGGTGGACGTTGATGCCGATCCGGCTCGCCCGCAGCCGATGAGCGATCGAATGGGCGCGGGCGACGTCCCGCGTCCAGACGCTGCCGGCGAGGCCGTACTCGGTGTCGTTGGCGGCGGCGACGGCAGCGTCGATGTCGGTGAACTTCATGACGCCGAGCACCGGACCGAAGATCTCTTCGCGGATCATCGCCATCGAGGGGTCGGCGTCGACCACCACGGTCGGCTCGTAGAAGTAGCCCTTGTCGCCGATTCGCTTGCCGCCGGCCACGACCCGGGCCCCGGCCGCGATCCCACCCTCGACGTATCCGTTCACCCGGTCGAGGTGGCGCTGCGAGATGAGGGGCCCCAGGTCGGCGTCCGGGTCGGCGCCGTAACCGACCTTCAGGTTTCGGCTGAACTCGGCGACCCCGTCGGCCACCTCGTCGGCGATGTCGCGGTGGACGAACAGCCGGGAGCCGGACGTGCAGATCTGGCCGGAATTCCAGAAGATCCCGATCCCGACGCCGGGGATCACGGTCTCGAGGTCCGCATCCGGCAGCACGATCATCGCCGACTTGCCGCCGAGTTCGAGCGAGACCTTCTTGAGGTTGCCCGCGGCGGCCTGCACGATCTGCCTGCCGACCTGGGTCGACCCGGTGAAGCTCACCTTGTCGACGCCGGGGTGCGCGGCGAGCGGAGCGCCGACCCGCGGCCCGAATCCGGTGACGACGTTGACGACGCCGGGCGGCAGTCCCGCGTCGAGGACCAGCCGGCCCACGGCCAGCGCGGTCAGTGACGCCTCCTCCGACGGTTTGAGCACACACGAGCACCCGGCGGCGAGCGCGGGCGCCAGTTTCTGCGCGATCGCGACGATCGGCGCGTTCCACGGCACGATCAGTGCGGCCACACCGACCGCTTCCTTGCGGGTGTATCCCTGGAAACGCATGTCGGCGGGGCCGATCTCGACGCTCTTCCCCTCGACCTTGTCGGCCCAGCCGGCGAAGTACCGGAACTGGTTGACCGCCTCGCCGATCATGAGGCGCGCCTGCGAGACCGGCATGCCCGCGTCCATGCTCTCCAGCGCGGCGAGTTCGTCGACCCTGCTCTCGAGCGTCTCGGCGATGCGCCACAGGATCACCGACCGTTGCTGGCCCGACAATCGCAGCCACCGCCCCTCGCCGAAGGAGCGGCGGGCGGCGGACACCGCGGCGTCGACGTCGGCCTCGGAGCCTTCGGCCACCCGGGCCACCTGCTCTCCGGTACCGGGATCGATCGCCGGGAACGACGCACCCTCGGCCGCGGGCACCCACGAACCGTCGATCAGCAGTCGTTCCGGCTCGATGAGTTCTTTCAATGCCTGAACACCGGTAGTCGGCGTCATCTGCTACCTCCGAGTGGTTCTGTGACCGATCGCGCCACAGCCTGTGAGTGCATCGTACAGAATATATAAAACTCTTGTGATGCGCGGTGCTTTGTATATCATGCGTGGCGTAGCTCACCCGGTGAGCGCGACTCTTCCCTTCCGGTCCCGAGGAGGCACGACTTGACCAGCTCCGGCACCATCAAGCACCTGTGGGCGCTCGACGCACCCATGCTGAAGGTCGACAAGAGCATCATGATCTTGGGCGCGGGCGGCGAGCTGGTGTGCCTGCCCGCGCCCTCGTTCCTGATCGAGCACCCGGAGCACGGATTGCTCCTCTTCGACACCGGTCTCGCCGGTGCCGGCGATCCCGCCTCCACGTACGGCCCGCTCGCGGAGATTTTCACCATCGAATTCCCTGCGGAACGCGCACTCGACCGCCAACTCGAGTCGCTCGGATTCGGCACGGCCGACGTGAAACGGGTGGTGATCTCGCATCTCCACTTCGATCACACCGGCGGCCTGGAGCATTTCGCCGGGGCGCAGGGATACATCGGATCCGGGGAGCTCCGGTACGCGCGCACGCCCGACAACCACGTCACGGCCTTCTTCCGTCAGGAGGATCTCGACGCGGCCGATCGGATCGACTGGATGGAGGTGCCCGCCGGATACGACCACGACATGTTCGGGGACGGCAGTGTCGTCGTGCTGTCGATGCCCGGGCACACACCGGGTTCACTCGGGCTGCAGCTCCGCCTGCCGGACGGGAGCACGCTGGTCCTGTCCGGCGACGTCGCGCACATCCAGGACAACATCAGCTGTTGCGTCGGCATGCCGGCCGACTCCGACACCGCCGACGCGATCGAATCACTGAAGAAGTTGAAGTTGCTGCGCAGCCAACCGAATACGACAGTGTGCGTCAATCACGACATCGACGACTGGAACCGGCTCCGCGTGAACGGGCGGCAGGTCGTCTAGGTCGCGACACTCGACGACCGGCCGTGGCCTCGGCGAACTGCGTGGCCGCTAGACTCCAGTAGTGGACATCCGGGACGCCGAGTACCTCGTCGCCGTGGCCGATCATGGCAGCGTCACGAAGGCGGCGCGGGCGCTGTTCATCGCGCAGCCGTCGCTGTCGCAGGCGATCCGCACTCTCGAGCGTGATCTCGGCGTCGAACTGTTCGAACGCACGGGGCGGGAGTTGCGCATCACCGCGGCGGGAGTCTCGTTCGCGGAGGCGGCGCGCCGGGTTCTCGCGGATGTCGAGCGGGCCCGAGCCGTCGTCGACGACGTCACCGAGCTACGGTCCGGCACCCTCACCATCTCGGTTCTCAATTCACTGGCCGCGGAGCCACTTCCGCTCCTCGCCGGTGAGTTTCATCGCCGCTTCCCGCAGGTGGTGCTGTCCGCGGTGTCAGCGGACGTTCCCGACGGCGTGGGCAGGGCGGTCCGGTCCGGGGAGTGCGATATCGGGCTCACCGCACTGCCCGTCGACGAGCAGGGGCTCGAGTCGCGGGTGTTGGGGGAACAGGAGATCGTGCTCGCACTGCACGCCGACCTCGCGATCGAACTGCCCGACCCGGTGCCCGTCGACCTGCTCGGCGACATCCCGATGATCGTCGAGATCGGTTTGCGTCCACTGCTGTCGGTGAACAACATCGCGGTCGAATGCGCGCACCGCCAGGCGGTCTGGGCGCTGGTGGTGCAGGGCGCCGGGGCAACCCTGCTCCCGCGCGGAGTCGCCGAGCGGGAACTGCCCGGCGTGGTGGTCCGTTCGCTCGTGCCTCCGGTGGTCCGCGAGATCGGGATAGTTCGGCGGCCGGATCCGCTCCCTCCCGCGGCTGCGGCGTTCGTCGCCGTGCTCGACGACCTTCAGGTCGTGAGTGTGTCGAGGAATGCTCGCCCCGCCTGCGACAATCGTGCGTCGTCGTAGATCACGCCGTCGGAGGTGCGTCGCCTCCATGATCAGACCCTTCAGCTTCGGCACGGGCCCAGAAGCCACGTCGTTCGAGTTCAGCAATCAGGTGGTCGGCTCCGTCCAGGATGTGTGTCTCCATGAGGGTCTTGGCCTTCTCGGGGGCACGTTTTCTCAAGGCGTCAAGCAGGAGATGGTGGTCCTTGTGTGTTGTCCAAATTCGGCCTTCGACGGCGGCATACAGCCGGTTCGGTAGGTTCGTGACCACCGAATCCAACAGTCGCGCAAGCCGCGGTGAGTTCGCGGAGATTCTGATTTTGTGGTGAAAGGCATGGCCCAAGGAGGCGATTTCGTCGTCATCGCCCCGGGCTACCGCGTCCAGGATCTGTTCGAGAATGGTCTCGAGCTCGTCGATTTGGTGACTGGTGATGCTCCTGGCGGCTCGTGAGGCAAGTTCCCCAGCCAGTTGGGCTTGTGCCCAAAATAGGTCGCGTACGTCTTGCTTCGTGAACGGTGCCACCACGAAGCCACGTCGAGGGACCGACTCGACGAATCCCTCGTTTCGCAGAGTCAGTAGTCCTTCGCGCACGGGCGTCGCACTGACTCCGAAGGCTAGGGCGAGCGGCTCGATGCGGAGGAAGTCGCCGGCTCGCACCTGCCCGGACATGATCATTGTGCGAATGTGTGAGGCAACTTCGTCGGGGAGTTGCCGTCTCGTGGTCCTGGCGTTCTGCGGCTTCATCGGGTGCGCCTTCCAGAGTCCTGGGCCATTGGGGCATCGGGGCGGGGCCTACGGTGCATACAGCACGCCGTCGCGGAGCAGCCCGTCGATCGTCGACTCGTCGTACACCTCGGCGGCGACGGTGCGGGTGTGTTCGCCCACGCGTGGCGTGGAGCCCGTGCGGCGCGGGCGTGCCCCATCGAATCGCCAGGGTGAGCGGAGCAACGCCGGACCTTCGTCCTGCGGCTCGAGGAGTTCGAGGAACGCGGTCTGCGGGTGCGCAGCGAACTCGGACATCCCGAGTACGGGCGCAAACGGGACATCCGCATCGGTCAGGATCTTCTCCCACTGCTCCGCGGTTCGGGTGCGGAACGCGGCCTGCACTACTGCGGCGAGTTCCGAATAGTGCACAACCCGAGCCGGGTAGTTCGAGAAACGTGGATCGTCGAGTAGGTCGGGTCGTTCCATGGCCTCCGCGAGTGAGCGCCAGAATTTCTGTGATGACGACAGGTGGATGGCGATCACGCCATCGGACGCGGTATGGAGGCAGAAATTCTGGGCCTGGGGATGGCGCGACTGCCGGTGCGGATCGGTACCCTCGTCGTCGTACATCTGAGTCAGCGCGTCGACGGTGAGCGCACTGACCGCCTCGAGCATCGAGGTCTCGATTCGTGCTGCAGACCCTGTCTCCGCCCTGGCGACGAGTGCGGCGAGGATACCCGTTGCACCGACGAATCCGGTGATCAGATCGGCGATGCAGGTACCGGACAGTTGCGGTTCGCCGGCGTCTCCCATCACGGCGTACATCCCCCCCAGTGCCTGTCCGATCGTGTCGTATGCAGCGCGGTCGACCATGGGGCCGCCGTTGCCGAATCCGGTGACGGATGTGTAGACGAGATCTTGGTTGGCGGCCCGGCAGTCATCAGGACCCAGCCCGAGTGCCGCGAGTTTGCCGGGGCGGATGTTCTCGATCAGAACGTCGAATTTCGGCAGGAGGGCCCGGACGAGGTCCACGCCCTCGGGCCGCTTGATGTCGACCGCGAGGCTCTTCTTCCCGGCGTTGTACTGGACGAAGTAGGGGCTGCGATGGTCGAGGTTGCGCCTGAAGTCGTCTCCTGTGTGTGGCTTCTCGACCTTCACGACCTCGGCGCCCAGTGCGCACAGGATCGAGGTGCTGTACGGGGCTGCTATGTAACCTCCGATCTCTAGTATTCGTATGTGCTGCAAAGGTTTCTGGATCATCGATATCCTCTGGCTCTCAGAAGGCTGCGCAAGTTCGACGGCGACTGCACTGGCGCGGAGGGGTGCCACCGTTCGCTAGAATCATATATTACGCATCATGGTGTCGATTTGCCAGCGTTGCCAGCGTTGCCAGCGTTGCCGGCAGCGGCCGCGGTGCGTGCGCAGGTAGGTGCGAGGTGGGGGAGACGCGAGGTGCGGGGTGCCAGTCAGACATCGAATATGATGCGGGAAGTAGCGTATTCTCGAACGGACTATGAAGACCCGGACAGGGGGCTCACGATGACGGTGGACGCACGCGCGTTCGGCGGGCGCAACGCCAATCGGCAGCAGGGGTTGCCCGAGCAGGTGGCCAGCTACGTACGTGAGCGCATCTTCTCCGGAGAGGTCAAGCCCGGCGAATTCCTCCGTATGGAACCGATCTGTGAGGCCGTCGGAGTCAGCAACACCCCGGTGCGAGAGGGAATGCAGTTGCTGCGAAGCGAGGGCTTCGTACAGATGGTTCCGCGACGCGGATTCGTGGTCGCATCGTTCACACGGCGAGACATCCGCGACCTGTTCTGGGTGCAGGCGCACTTGGCCGGCGAGCTCGCCGCACGGGCGGCCGCGAACATCAGCCCTGAGCAGCTGGCACGGCTCGACGAGATCATGGTCGAAAACAAGGAAGCCGTCGCGGCCGGCGACAACCGACGCATCACCGATCTCGGACATGAGTTCCATCGTCAGATCAACCTGGCCGCCGATTCGCAGCGGCTGGCCCTCTTGCTGGGGTCGGTGGTCAAGCACCTGCCGAACCGCTTCTACGCCACGATCGAGCAGCAGGTGGACGCGACCGTGAACGACCATCCCCACCTTGTGGAGGCGCTGCGGAGCGGAAATACCCGCGCCGCCCGGTCGACAATGAAGAAACACATCGCTACGAGCGCGGACTACCTGATCGCGAAGCTCGAAGAGCAGGGAATGTGGAGCGACGGGACACCCGCGAAGTAGCAAGAGCGGAGACTCGCACGCGAGGAACACGGGCGGCGCGGTCTCTCCTGCAGTCAACCTCATAGGGGTTGCGCCGCGCCCGTCGGGTCCGATGACGTAGTTCCGGGACGCGGTTGCGTCCCCGTGCCAAGGGGCACATTGCCGTGGCTCGAGTCGCTGGCGGTGTGTCGGTAAACAGCCACCGGGACCGGCGGCGACATCGCCGTCCGTCATTCACGGCCCAGCGGTGGCGGTCGGCGGACTGAGCACGATTGCCTTGCGCAGGCGAGTCGTGGTCACACGTCAGATCGGCCGGACCGAGCCGCGACGAAATGGGTTGCTCTCCGATGGGTGGTCCGATCGAGGTGGAGCGCTCGTAGGCTTTCCGAGCCTCGCGCATTCACGAAGCGTCGGCTACACGGATCCATTGGGTAGGTTCACTGCGGCTTGCCCCGACCCGTGTGCGGAGCACGTCGCGGCAAACACCCTCTGTGAGTAGGTGTGTCTCTCCAAGTTGTCGGGGTCGGCGGGCGCTCTGACGGTTGGGTGGCGACCTCTGGAAGTAAGCACTGGGGTATTGCTACGCACAATATATTGTGTAACATGCGTAGAAAGTGAACACCTCGAGGCGGGATGCCGCCGAATCGAAAGGACTTCCCATGTCCGGTCTGTACTTTGAAGAATTCGAGCCGGGTGCCGTGATCGACCACCCGACCCGTCGTACCGTGACGGAGACGGACAACATCCTGTTCAGCACGATGACGTTGAACCTGGCGCCGTTGCATTTGGACGCGGAGTACAGCAAGGGTTCGATCTACGGGCAGCGTCTGGTCAACAGCCTGTTCATCCTCGGTCTGGTTTCGGGTATCTCGGTGCCCGAGACCACGCAGGGCACCACCTTGGGCAACCTCGGCTACGAGGACGTCAAGTTCCCCAAGCCGGTGTTCCATGGTGACACCATCCGGGTGCGCACCGAGATCCTCGAGAAGCGGGAGTCGAAGAGCCGTAACGACTCCGGCATCGTTCAGTTCCGTCATTACGGCATCAACCAGCGGGACGAGGTCGTGTGCGAGTGCCGTCGCGCCGGACTGATGCTCAAGCGCACGGCGGCGGAATCGGTCAGCGCGTAACCGGTCGCACGCGTCGAGGAGGAACGGGTATGACGAAGAGTCAGCAGGACGAGACCGCGCAGCGGTATGCGTGGATGCCGAGTGAGACGGTTGTCGAGCGCAGTCGGTTGCTGTCGGCAATGCGGCGCTGGGGACACGAGGACATCGACGGGTTGAACCGGTCCGCGATCGATGATCCGGAGCTGTTCTGGCGAAATGTCGTCGAGGATCTGCAGATCACGTTCGATGCACCGTTCGATCGGGTTCGTGACGAGTCCGGCGGCAAGCCGTTCCCGCGGTGGTTTCCCGGCGGGCACGTCAATGTTGCGAACCTGTGCGCGCACCGGCACGCTGTCGGCCAACTCGTGGACAAGACGGCGGTGGTCTACGAGGGGGACAGCGGTCAACGGCGCACGTTGACCTACGCCGAACTGGACCGTGCGGTGCGGCGGTTCGCGGCGAACCTGACCCAGCTCGGCGTGGCGCGCGGGGATCGGGTGGTGCTGTTCGTCCCCGCGGTCCCGGAGGCGGTGGTGGCGTTTCTGGCGATCGCGATGATCGGAGCGATCTCGGTGCCCACTTTCACTGGATACGCGCCGGATGCGCTGGCCACCCGGCTGCAGGATTCCGAGGCGGTCATGCTGATCACGGCGGACGGCACGACGCGGCGCGGCAAGCCGGTGCCGATGAAGGAGACCGCGGATCAGGCGCTCGAATCGGCGCCGTCGGTCCGCACCGTCGTCGTTCTCCGTCACCTCGGTACCGATGTGGCGATGCGCGCGGGGCGCGATGTCTACTTCGACGCCCTGGACCCGAACCCGGCACCGGTGCAGACCGCGCCGACCGAGGCGAATGACCCGCTGACCATCGTGTACACGTCCGGGACGACGGGCCGACCGAAGGGCATTGTGCACTCGCACGGCGGTTTCGGGGTGAAGGCGGCGGTGGACTTCGCCTACGGTTTCGATGTCCATGCCGACGATGTGGTTTCCTGGATCACCGATCTCGGGTGGCTGGTGGGACCGCTGTTGATGACCGGGCCGTTGCAGCTCGGCGCCACGATCGTGATGGTCGAGGGTCTGCCCACGTACCCGGCCGCGGATCGGATGTGGGAGATCGTCGAACGCAACGGTGTCACCGTGCAGGGGATCGCCCCGACGGCGGCCCGGGCGTTGATGGCGGGCGGGGGCGGGGCGGTGCGTGAGATGGCGACGCTGCGTTCGTTCGTCTCCACCGGGGAGGCGTGGGACGAGCCGACCTGGTGGTGGTTGTTTCAGGAGGTCGGGCGGTCGCGCCGGCCGATCATCAATTACAGCGGTGGCACCGAGGTCGGCGGCGGCATCCTGATCGGGTACCCGTTCCTGCCCTCGGCCGCTGCGGCGTTCAACGGGGCGTTGCCCGGTGTCGACGCCGCCGTGCTCGGGGAGGACGGTGCACCCCTCGTCGACGAGGTGGGGGAGCTCGCTGTCCGGAACACGTTCCCGGGCATGACCCACGGTTTCTGGCAGGACCGTGACCGGTACCTCGAAACGTATTGGGAGCGTTGGGATGACGTGTGGGTGCATGGTGACCTCGCCAGCGTCGACGCGGACGGGGTGTGGCGGATCCACGGCCGGTCCGATGACACGATCAAGCTGTCGGGTCGTCGGGTGGGTCCGGCGGAGATCGAGGCGGCGCTGCTGCGGGATCCGCGGATCGGGGAGGTCGCGGTCATCGGGGTTCCGGACGAGCTTCGGGGGCAGCGGGCCGTCGCGTTCGCCGTGGTGCGCGAGGGCGGTGTCGATCTCGATGATCTGCGGGCGACGGCTCTGCGGAACGCCGGCAAATCGTTCGCTCCGACCGTCTACACGGTTGCGACGCTGCCGAAGACGAAGAACGGGAAGATCATGCGCCGCGCCATCCGGGCGCGGTTCCTCGGGGACCCGGTGGGGGACATGTCGTCACTCGACCCGGCGACACCCGTCGAAGACATCCCCGTATCCACAGGTTCATAGAAAAGGACAACTGATGAGTGAGACCGACCAGAGCAACGTCGAAGTCGTTCGCGAGGCGACCCGCGCGCTGGCCCGCAAGTTCGACAACAACTACTGGCTCGACAAGGACAACAAGCACGAGTACCCATGGGACTTCGTGAAGGCCTTCGCCGCGGGCGGCTGGCTGGGCGCGATGATCCCGGAAGAGTATGGCGGTATCGGGCTGGGCCTGAAAGAGGCCGCCGTGATGATGGGCGAGATCTCTGCATCGGGCGCCGGCATGAGCGGTGGCTCGGCAGTCCACTTCTACGTCTTCCCTCCGGCGCCGATCGTGCGGTACGGCTCCGAAGAGATGAAGCGCGAGTACCTGCCGAAGCTCGCCAGTGGTGAGATGCTCATGGCGTTCGGCGTCACCGAGCCGACCGCCGGCGTCGACACTTCGCGGATCAAGACCAAGGCCACCAAGGTCGACGGCGGCTGGGTGATCAACGGCCAGAAGGTGTTCATCACCAACGCCAAGAACGCGCAGCGCATCCTCCTGCTCGCGCGCACATCCCCGCGGCGCGACGACAAGCCGCTGCACGGCATGACCCTGTTCTTCGCGAACATGGACCCCGAACGGATCACGATCCGCGAGATCGACAAACTCGGCCGCGCCGCGATCGACACCAACGAACTCTTCATCGACAACCTCGAGGTGGCCGACCACGAGGTGGTCGGAGAAGTCGACAAGGGCTTCTACTACCTGCTCGACGGCTTGAATCCTGAGCGCATCTGCGTCGCGATGGAGGGCATCGGCCTGGGCCGCGCCGCTCTCGACCTGGCGACGAACTACGCCAACGAGAGGATCGTTTTCGACCGCCCGATCGGCAAGAACCAGGCCGTTGCACATCCCCTGGCCGATTCGTGGATCCGGCTCGAGGCCGCCGAAGGCATGGCAATGAAGGCGGCCGATCTGTTCGATGCCCAGCAGCCCTGCGGCGCCGAGGCGGCCGCGGCCAAATACCTCGGTGCCGAGGCGGGCTTCGAGGCCTGCGACCGGGCCTTCTCCACCTTCGGCGGCTACGCGTACGCGAAGGAGTACCACATCGAGCGGCTGTGGCGGGAGGTGCGGCTGCTGCGCAACGCCCCGTTCTCGCAGGAAATGGTCCGCAACTACATCTCGCAGCAGGTGCTGGGGCTTCCCCGTTCCTACTGATAACCGACTCCCGAGGTCCTACTGATCCGACAGGGGACCGCGGGCCCGGCCGCCGGCCGCGGCGAACTCAACCCGCGGCCGGCGGCATCCACGAGAACTCAGGAAGTGAGCGATATGAGCGGACCCCTCGACGGCACCCGGGTGCTGGTGTTGTCCGGCATGGGCCCGGTGCCGTACGTATCGATGTTGTTGGCCGACATGGGCGCACACGTGGTGCGCGTGGTACGGCCGACTCATCGGGCGGCGCGGGCGCTCGCGCAGACCGAAGGGCTGCGCGAGGAGTGCGACGTGGCCAACCGCGGCGTCGAGACCACAGCTCTCGACCTCAAGGACCCGCGCGGCGTGGATACCGTCCTGCGGCTCGCTGCGGCCGCCGAAGTCTTCATCGAGGGCTACCGCCCTGGCGTGGCCGAGAGGCTGGGTCTGGGGCCCGAGGTGGTGCTCGGACACAACCCGGCGATCGTCTACGCACGATTGACCGGCTACGGGCAGTCGGGCCCACGTGCACAGGAGGCGGGGCACGACATCAACTATGTCGCCCAATCCGGTGCCTTGCACGCCTTGGCACGGCACGGTGAACGCCCTCGTCCCCCGATCAACCTCCTCGGCGACTACGCGGGCGGCGGAGCCATCGGGGCGTTCGGGATCGTATGCGCCCTACTGGAGGCGACGAAGTCCGGGCATGGGCAGGTCATCGACGTCGCCATGGTCGACGGGGTCGCCCTGTTGACCGCCAAGCTGCAGGGACTGCGGGCGGCGGGACTGTTCTCCGATGAGCCGGGCACGAACTGGATCGACTCCGGAGCACCGTTCTACGACACCTACCGGTGCGCGGACGGCCGTTATCTCGCTGTCGGTGCGCTCGAACCCGACTTCTACCAGGAGTTCCTCGCCGGCCTCGGCGTCGAGACCGCCCACTGGCCCGACCAGGGTGACCGCGCGCGGTGGCCCCACTTGTGGGAGCTGATCGCGGCGGTCATCGCTGGGCGGACGCGGGACGAGTGGGAGTCCATCTACGCCGGCACCGACGCCTGCGTGAGTCCGGTTCTGAGCTTCGACGAGGCTGCGGAGCACCCACACAACGCCGAGCGGGGGCTGTACCAGCGGGTCGGCGGAGTTCTGCAGCCGGCGCCAGCGCCTCGGCTGAGCCGCACCCCCGCCCGCACACCGTCGGTGCCGCAAACCGAACAGGTCGCGGCCGCGGGTCTGATCGATGCCTGGTCGGCTCCCGACCTCCAGACGAACAATCTCCTCGAGGAAGTAGGGGTACAGCAGTGAAGACGTATGACGGGTTCCCGACGTTGGCGATCGACCGACCCTCGGACGGGTTGCTGCGGATCGTGCTCGACGGGCCGGACCTGCACGCGGTCGGGGCGGACATGCACCGGGAGTTGGCCGAGGTGTGGGCTGCGATCGCCCGGGACGAGTCGGTGCGGGCGGTGCTGATCCGGGGTGCCGGCGACCGGGCCTTCTCGGCCGGCGGCAGCTTCGACCTCATCGACGCGATGGTCAAGGACTTCGACACCCGCACCCGTGTCATGCACGAGGCGCGAGATCTGGTCCGCAACATCATCGAATGCCCGGCCCCGATCGTGTCGGCAATCAACGGGCCGGCCGTCGGTGCCGGATTGGTCGCCGCGTTGCTGGCGGATGTGTCGGTGGCCGGTCGGCGAGCGAAGATCGTCGACGGGCACGTGCGGATCGGGGTGGCTGCCGGTGATCATGCCGCGCTCTGCTGGCCGTTGCTGTGCGGGATGGCGAAGGCGAAGTATCACCTGCTCACCAATGAGGTGCTCACCGGTGAGGAGGCGGAGCGGATCGGGATGGTCTCGGTGTGTGTGGACGACGAGAAGGTGCAGGATCGTGCCCTGGAGATCGCGGAGAACCTTGCGCGCGGGTCGCGCGGCGCGTTGCGGTTCACCAAGCACGCGTTGAACAACTGGTACCGGCAGGCGATGCCGATCTTCGACGCCTCGCTGGGTTTCGAGTTCTACGGGTTCGGTGGTCCGGATGTTGCCGAAGGTGTGGCCTCGCACCGCGACAAGCGTGAGCCGAGGTTCACGTGAGCGGGCCGCTGGACGGGGTGACCGTGCTGGGGCTCGAACAGGCGATCGCGGCGCCGCTGTGTACCCGGCACCTGGCCGACCTGGGTGCCCGGGTGATCAAGATCGAGCAACCCGGATTCGGGGACTCGACCCGTCACTACGACGGGACCGTACGCGGGCTGGCCGCCCACTTCGTCTGGCTCAACCACGGCAAACAGTCCGTTGCACTGGACCTGAAGGACCCGGCCGACCACGATCTCCTCGGTGATCTGCTGACCCGGGCGGATGTGATCGTCAGCAACCTCGCTCCGGGCGCATTGGACCGGCTCGGCCTCGGAGTCGACGAGCTGGCCCGGCGGTACCCCCGCCTGATCATCGTCGACATCTCCGGGTACGGGCGCGGCGGACCGCTCGACCACAAACGCGCCTACGACCTGCTCATCCAGGCGGAGGCCGGATCCTGCACCATCACCGGGCTGCCCGGGCAGCC
>NZ_LTCZ01000143.1:0-8979 GCF_001583455.1 Rhodococcus sp. LB1
ATCGATGACGACCAGATCGGCGCGGTCCCCTTCACGCAGGTGGCCGGCGTCGATGCCGTACCAGTCGGCCAGTTCACCCGTCAGCCGGTGGACGGCACGCTCGACGGACAGGAACGGCTTGCGGTCGGATTGCGCGTCCTTGACCTTCTTCAGCAACCGGATCGGATAGTTGTAGAACGCCATGTTGCGCAGGTGCGCACCCGCGTCGCCGAATCCCATCTGCACCCCGGAGCTGGCCGCGAGCTTCTTCGCGAACTTGGGACGATGGTTGGCGATGGTGGTCCGCCACCGCAGGTCGGTGCCGTACTGCACGACGAGATCGAGGTACGCGTCGACCGGGTGCACGCCACGCAGGTCACCCACCGCGCCGAACGTCTTGCCGATCAGCGTCTCGTCGGGACACCCGACGATCACCGCGTCGTAGAAGTTGCGGTGCCAGATGCGGGGGCTGAACTTGTTGTCGTAATCCTTGCGGAACCGGCGTCGGTAGGACTCGTCCTGCAGCAGGGCGTTTCGCTCCACCTCGTCCTTCAGATGCAGTGCCGCCGCGCCGGCACCGAACTCCTCGAACACCACGAGGTCGATGCCGTCCGCGTAGACGGTGAACGGCACCGGGAGGTGCTGCCACTTGAAATCGGTCTTGGCGAAGCGGTTCAGCAGCGGTGCCGCGGCGAGCATGAAGTACACGATCGGCGGGTAGGCCTTCGAATCCGCGGCCGACAACAGCGACGTCTTGAGAGGCTTGCGTCGTCCCAGACCCGAACTCTCCGCGAAGAATCCCGCGATGTTGGGGTGCAGGTTGATCGTCGGCGCGCTCTGCAGGATCTTGCCGCGCTCACGCAGGATGCGGTTGAGGAAGCGGAACTCCTTCCACCGCGCATACGTGGACGGCAATGAGCGCGAACGGTATTCGTCGCCGTCGATCTTGTCGAGCGCATTGGTCATCGAGGACAGGCCGAGGAAGCCGGCGTCCACGGCCTCGGTGAGCATCGCGCCCATCCGCTCGAGTTCGCGAGCACTCGGCTTGGTCCGCTTGTCGGTGCCCCGGTCGAGGCCGAGCACGTGGGTGCGGATGTCGGAGTGCCCGATGAAACCGGCGACGTTGGGGCCGAGCGGCAGCGATTCGAGTGCCTCGACGTACTCCGCCGGGCTCTGCCAGATCTTGTTCTCGTCCAGGATCCTGAGCACGGAGTCGTGTGGCACGGCCTCGACCCGGCTGAACAGGTCGGCGCACTCGCGCGGCGTCGAGTACACGGTGGACAGGGAGCAGTTTCCGAGGACGACGGTGGTCACGCCGTGTCGCACCGACTCCGGCAGTCCGGGGCTGACGAGCACCTCGGCGTCGTAGTGGGTGTGCACGTCCACGAACCCGGGGACCACCCATTTGCCTGCCGCATCGATGATCTCGGTGTCGGGCCCGACGGGCAGCGGACGGATCGATGCGCGGACGACGACACCGTCGCGGATGCCGAGATTGCGGCGCCGGGGCGCGGATCCGGTTCCGTCGAACCACAGCCCACCATTGACGACGACATCGAAATCCGACATTGTTGCGCTCCTCACACTCGGTATGTGTTACCCGAGGTTACGTATCCCGTTGAGTAAAAGTCAATGGACGGTTCGAGGGTTCCTCAATAGGGTGCAGGGGTGGCCGCCGCACCCCGCTCTCCCGAAGATCGGCGCGCGCAGATCCTCGACGTGGCCGTCCGACTTCTCGAGACGGTGCCGTTCGACGATCTGTCGATGGACAAGGTGGCGGTCGAGGCGGGCGTCTCCCCGCCCCTGCTGTTCCACTACTTCAAGAACAAGCCGGGTTTTCGCAACGCCGTCCTCGAGGCCTCGGCCTCCGAACTGCAACGCCGGATGACCCCCGACGCGACGCTCCCCGTGTCCGGGCAGCTCCGAGCCGGCGTCGAAACGTTCGCGGACGCGGTGATCGAGCACCCCACCATCTACCTGGCGGTCATGCGGATGGCCGGTAGCGGCGACGAGCGGATGCGGAAGATCTACCGCGGCATGCGGCGCACGTTCACCCGCTGGATAGGCGCGTCGCTGGCCGAGCTCGGGGTGCCGACGACACCCGCGCTCGAGGCCGCGATCTCGGGCTGGCAGGCGTTCATGGAAGAGATCGTGCTGTCGTGGCTCGACGAACCGACCATGGACCGCACGGACATGATCGATCTCTGCGAACGCGCGTTCTACCACCTACTTCCCGCAGCAGGCGTCGACGTCGACGCACTCGACGTGACACGCTGATCGGGACCAGCAGACGCGAGGGGGTTCGCGGTGGGCGAGCTGATCTACTCGACGATCATGTCGCTCGACGGCTACATCGCCGACGAGGACGGCAATTTGCCCTACCGGATGTCATTGGCCGGCACGCTGAGCCGCCAGGAATTGCCGTCCCGGTGTCGGGTCGACGCCGAAGCGCTCGGCGTAGCGTTCGTGAACTTCCTCCCACTGATCCCATGACCCGTGCGCCTCCGCCTCGGAGAGGTACCCACCGGCGAGATGCGGCTCGAGCCGCGACAGGTAGGTCTCCCAGCCGGCTGCGGTCTGCGCTGCGATCGCACGGTCGCCGAAGACATGGATGAAGATCAACCGGCAGCCGTCTCCCTCGGCGGTCAGATCGAAGCTGTACTTCTCGCCACCGAAGGTCCACGCCAGCCGATGAGGTGCATCGACCTCGGTCACCTCGCCGGTCGCGCCGTAGGCCTCGAAGGTCTCCCCCGTCGCCGGTGTCCACTCGGCGGCCGCGGGAAACCAGCGCTCGAGTTCTGCCGGCACGCTGACCGCCCGCCACACGCGCTCGACCGAGTGGGCGAGCATGCGCTCGAAGCGCAGCGCCGGGCGACCGTCGATCGTCTCCAGGGTTCCGTCGGTCATGGGTTCTCCTCCAGGTGTCGTTCGAGGGCGTCGAGGCGCCTCGACCAGAACGCGCGGTACGGCTCCAGCCACTGGTCGACCTCGGCGAGGGGTTCTGGGCGCAGCGCGTACAGACGTTGCTTGCCGTCCACGCGCACCACGACGAGCCCGGCCTCGCGCAGCACCTTCAGGTGCTTGGACACGCCGGGCTGGCTGAGCGCGATGTGCTCCACCAGCTCTCCGGCGGGCCGCTCACCATCACGCAGCAGGTCGAGAATCTGCCTGCGGTGAGGCTCGGCCAGGGCGGCGTAGGCGCTCATACCATCATATTGCCAGACGGAAATATGAGCCGCAACCGTCGCTGCGGCCGCGTCGGAACCGGCGGTCCTGCGGGCACGGACTTGACACACCTCCTGTGACACACAACACTTGCCCACACCGACCGAGCGAGTGATCGGTCGGCCCGCTCGAATTCGGACATCCCGTTCGGACCGGAGCCGGAGAAAGGGGACAGCGGTGTCGTCGACGTTCACCAACGACGGAATCCAGGAGCCACCCGTAGCGACCGCTCTCGACGCGTGGCGGTCGCGCGTCGAGGCGCATCCCGATCACCCCGCCGTGGCCTATTTCGACGGCGCCCTCACGGCGCGCGAGGTCGACGACCTGTCGGACGCCCTCGCCGTCGCGCTGGACGAGTGGGGTGTCGGGCGCGGCGACCGGGTGGGCATCTACCTGCAGAATGTGCCGCAGTACGCTCTCGCCCTGCTGGCGCTGTGGAAGGTCGGTGCAGCGGCGCTGGTGCTCAATCCGATGTATCGCGGAAACGAACTCCGTCGCCTCGTCGACGATGCCGAACCGATCGGCATCATCTGCGAAGACGTGAGCGCCGCGGCCACGGCCGAGACCCTGCGCGGCAGCAGCGTGCGATTCTCGATCAGCACCAGTGCCCTCGATTTCCAGACCCGCAACGATCCGCGGGTGTTCGAGTCCACCACGCGCGCCACGCCGGCGGCCGACGGCGACCTCGTCGCACTCCTCGCGCGCTTTCGCGGCAGTCGGCCTCCCCTGATCGAACTCGGCGGCGACGACCTCGCGCTGCTCACCTACACCTCCGGGACCACCGGCCCGCCGAAGGGCGCGCTCAACTCCCACGCGAACGTGCTGGCCACGGCACTCGACTTCGGTGACTGCGCCGGCGTCGTCGACGGGGACGTCGTGTTCGCTGTCGCTCCCCTGTTCCACATCACCGGTGCCGTGCTCAATGCCGGCGTGGCCCTCGTCCGGGACTGTGTGCTCGTCTTCGCGAATCGGTTCAACGCCGCCGTCGCACTGGAGACGTTCGTGGAGCACCGGGTGACCTACACGATCGGCTCGATCACCGTGTTCAACGCACTCTCCGAGGTGCCGGGTGCGAGCGCGGACCACTTCGCCTCGGTCAAGACCCTCTACTCGGGCGGCGCGCCCATCCCGCCCGCGACCGTGGAGAAGTTCGAAGCCAGATTCGGCAAGTACATCCACAACGCGTACGGGATGACCGAGACCACGGCCGGAGTGATCGCGGTGCCACCCGGCCTGCGGGCGCCGGTCGACCCGTCGAGTGGCTCACTGTCCATCGGTCTCCCGCTGCCCCGGGTGGACATCCGGGCGGTCGACCCGAATGGCGACCCCGTTCCGCCCCACACCGCAGGCGAACTGGAAATCGCCGGACCGCAGGTTGTTTCGGGCTACTGGCGCAACCCGGACGCCTCCCGGGACACGCTGCCCGGCGGACGGCTGCGCACCGGGGACGTCGCGATCATCGACGAGGCGGGGTGGGTGTACCTCGTCGACCGGCTCAAGGATCAGATCAACGTCTCCGGCTACAAGGTGTGGCCCCGTGAGGTCGAGGACACCCTCTACGAACACCCGGCCGTGCACGAGGCCGCCGTCGTCGGGCAGCCCGACAACTATCAGGGCGAATCGGTGGTGGCCTACGTCTCGCTGCGCAAGGGCGCGACCGCCACCGAGGACGAACTCGTCGCGTTCGCCCGCGACCGCCTCGCCGCGTACAAGCGGCCCCGGCTGGTGCACATCATCACCGACCTCCCGAAGACCCAGACAGGCAAGATCCGTCGCAGCGACCTGCGCTGAATCTCCTCTCGACCTTTCGACTCCGCGACCCCGACGAAAGTGACTGCACGTGAACGTCGACCTCACTCGCCAGGCGCAGCCTGACACCCATTCCGGCCCCACCCTCGCCTCCCGCAAGAAATCGCTCCTCGCCAGCTCCGTCGGCAACGTCCTCGAGTGGTACGAGTGGAGCGCCTACGCGGTGTTCGCCCCGTTCATCGCGGCGGCGATGTTCAGCAATTCGGACCCGGTCTCCGCCCTGCTGTCCACGCTCGCCGTCTTCGCGGTCGGCTTCCTGATGCGCCCGCTCGGCGGGATCATCTTCGGCCGGATCGCCGACAAGCGCGGACGCAAATTCGTCCTCGTCACGACCATGCTGATGATGGCCACCGGCAGCCTGATCATCGGTGTGATGCCCACCTACTCGACCATCGGCGCGTGGGCGTCCCTGATCCTGCTCGCGGCGCGCGTGATGCAGGGCTTCGCGCACGGCGGCGAGTCCGCGACCGCATACTCCTACGTCGGCGAGATCGCGCCTCCAGACCGGCGCGGCATGTGGGGCAGCGTCGCGTTCATCGCGATCTTCGGCGGTTCGGTGCTGGCCTACACTGTCGGCGGCGTCGTCACCTCCTCCCTGTCCGACACCGCGGTCGGTCAATGGGGTTGGCGTATCCCGTTCCTCATCGGCGCGCTTCTGGCACTGTTCGCCCTGTACCTGCGCCGCAGCATGGAAGAGAGCGACGTCTTCGACGCTGCGCAGAACAACGACGATCAGCCGAGCATCCCCCGCCGCACCGTCGTCCGGGCGATCCTCCTCATGATCGGGATGACCTCGGGCATCACGGCCGCGCACTACACCTGGACGTCGTACATCTCCACGTACGCGATCACGCAGCAGGGCATGAACCCCGACACCGCGTACTGGATGCTGGTGATCGCTCAGCTGATCGCACTGGTCTCGCTGCCGTTCCTCGGGTTGCTCTCCGACAAGATCGGCCGGCGGCCCATGCTGGGCGCCTTCGCGGTTCTGATGTTCGCCCTGCAGTTGCCGCTGACGATGATGATCACATCCGACGGGTGGACGCTGCTCGTCGCCACCACCGCGGCCCTGCTGATCGTCGCGGTCCCGGCGTCGATTCTGTCCTCCACGCTCTCGGAGAGCTTCCCGACGCGACTGCGCACCCAGGCGATCGGATTCGCGTACTCGTTCTCCGTCGCGGTGTTCGGTGGCACCGCCCCGTACCTGAACCAGCTTCTCCTCGGCCTCGACCTCGGCTGGGTGTTCGGCGTCTACATCATGGCGCTGGCCGTCCTCACCGGCGTCGCGTGCCTGTTCATGAAGGAGACCAAGGGCATTCGCCTCGAAGACGTGTGAACACGCACAGAGAACCGGCAGGTGCATCACCTGCCGGTTCTCGTCGAGCGAGTGACGGGATTCGAACCCGTGTGAACGGCTTTGCAGGCCGGTACCTCAACCACTCAGTCACACCCGCATCGATGATTACTGTGCCCGGCCGGTGCCCCGGGCGCGAGGGTTGCGCTCACGGTGATTCTGAAACCGACACGCCGGGGCGGGAACAAACCATGTGCCCTCGTTGCTGTGTTGCTTCGTGACCGATACCGAAGAACGCGCCGCCCCGACCGCCGACCGGACAACCACCCGTCCCAGCCTTCGGGTGATCCTGGTACTCGGCGCGATGGTGGCCCTCGGCCCCTTCACCATCGACATGTACCTGCCTGCGCTTCCGGACATCGGAACCGACCTCGGCGCATCGTCGTCCGCGGTACAGCTGACCATCACCGGCACTCTGCTCGGCCTCGCGCTGGGGCAGTTGATCGTCGGACCGCTCGCGGACAGCCTCGGACGCAGGCGTCCTCTCATCGCCGGTATCGGCGTCCACGTGGTCGCGTCCGTGCTCGCCGTCTTCGCGCCGACCGTCGCCGTGCTGGGTGTGCTCCGCGTCTTCCAGGGCATCGGGGCCGCCGCCGCAGCGGTGGTCGCGCTCGCCGCCGTCCGCGACCTGTTCTCGGGGAACACCGTCGCCGTCGTGATGTCGCGACTGATGCTCGTGCTCGGCGTCGCACCCGTTCTCGCCCCGAGTATCGGCGGGGGGCTCCTCATCGCCCTCGACTGGCGCGGGATCTTCGTCGTCCTCGCCGTGATCGGCACCCTGACGGCGTTGATCGGCGTGTGGGGTCTGACGGAGACGCTGCCGCCGGAGCGGCGGCGCAAGAGCACTCTGCGCGCCGTGCTGGGCACCTACAAGAGCCTGCTGGGCGACCGCGCGTTCATGGTGCTCGCCCTCGTGTCGAGTGTGGCGATGGGATCGTTGTTCTCCTACGTCTCCGGTGCGTCGTTCGTGTTCCAGGACCAGTACGGCCTGGACGAGCAGCAGTTCGCGCTGCTGTTCAGCTCCGGCGCGATCGCTCTGATCGGCGCCTCGCAACTCAACGTCCGCGCCCTCGCACGCTGGTCACCGCTGCAGATCACGGTGTCGGCCCTCGCCTTCGCGACGGTGGCCGGGCTGGCACTGGTCACCACCGCCCACTTCGAGTTCGGCGGGCTCGTCGGGTTCGTCGTTCCACTGTGGTTCCTCCTCGCCGGTGTCGGCTTCGTCCTGCCCAACGCCCCCGCGCTGGCTCTCGGCCGCCACGGCGAGGCGGCAGGCACGGCGGCCGCGCTGCTCGGCGCCCTGCAGTTCGGTGTCGGCGCGCTGATCGCTCCCCTGGTCGGCGTGCTCGGCAACACCGGCGTCGCTCTCGCGGTCACGATGACGGCGTGCGCGGGACTCGGGCTGGTGGCGTTGGCGGCCGCCGCAAAGGCGGAAGCGCACTGACGACACGTTCGGCAGATTTTCGCGGCCCATCACCCGCCATGGGATGATCGACGCATGCCACCACCGTCACCACTTCATCTCGACCCCATCGAAGAGGCCCACCGGCAGTGGACGAAGCACGGCTGGGGTGATGTTGCCGACGGCATGGCCGCGGTGACCTCGGTGATGCGGGCACAGCAGATCATGATGGCCCGGGTGGAAGAGGTGCTCAAGCCGTCGGGGCTCACATTCGCCCGGTACGAATTGCTGACACTGCTGACGTTCACGCGCACGGGTGCGCTCCCGATGGCGAAGGCCAGCGCGCGCCTTCAGGTTCACCCCACGAGCGTCACGAACGCCGTCGACCGGCTCGAGACGGCGAATCTCGTGCGACGTGTCCCGCATCCGAGCGATCGCCGCGCGACCCTGATCGAAATCACCGACGCGGGAAGGAAACTGGCCGTCGAGTCCACCGAGCGACTCAACGCCCAGGTGTTCTCGAGTCCCGGGGTGTCCGGCGACAAGCTGGAGCAACTGGTCACGATCCTCGCCGAACTGCGCCGAGAGGCAGGCGATTTCGACACCGGAGACGCCCCCACCAAGTGGTGAGACGGCTGCCGCCCCGCACCGGGATCCGGTGCGGGGCGACAGCCGTTTCAGGGTTTCTAGCGGTGCTTGAACACCGGCGCACGCTTCTCGACGAACGCCGCCATGCCTTCCTTCTGATCTTCGGTGGCGAACGTCGAATGGAAGACCCGGCGCTCGAACCGGACGCCCTCGGTGAGCGTGGTCTCGAACGAGCGGTTGACGGCTTCCTTCGCCATCATCGCGACCGGAAGGGACATCTCGGCGATGGTGGTCGCCGTCTGCAGCGCCTCGTCCAGCAGATCGGCGGCGGGCACGATCCGGGACACCAGCCCGGCGCGTTCGGCCTCCTCGGCGTCCATGTTCCGGCCGGTCAGGCACAGTTCCATGGCCTTGGCCTTACCCACCGCGCGCGTCAGCCGCTGCGAACCGCCGATGCCCGGGATGACACCGAGCTTGATCTCCGGCTGACCGAACTTCGCGGTGTCGGCGGCGATCAGGATGTCGCAGAGCATCGCCAGCTCGCATCCGCCACCGAGTGCGTAACCGGCGACGGCGGCGATCGTCGGCTTGCGGGCCGCGGCGAGCCGATCCCATGCTGCGA
>NZ_LTCZ01000144.1:0-14303 GCF_001583455.1 Rhodococcus sp. LB1
CCGTTCCCCGCGCCCACCGTCTAACAGGGGTGGTCGGCGCGGGGAACGGTCGTTCGGCGGCCCGTGGCCAGCCTTCGGATGTGGAAGAAGTGCGGATCCGTCAGACCGTGACGAGGTGAGCCGACTCGAGTCCGTGCGCGTGCGCGACGGGGGCGTAGGTCACCTGCCCGGCGTGGGTGTTCAGGCCCCGCGCCAGCGACTGATCGTCGTTCAGCGCCTGCTCCCAACCCTTGTTCGCCAGGGCGAGGGCATAGGGCAGTGTGACGTTGGTCAGGGCATAGGTGGAGGTATGGGGCACGGCGCCGGGCATGTTCGCCACGCAGTAGAAGATCGAGTTGTGCACTTCGTAGGTGGGCTGGGCGTGCGTGGTGGGGCGTGAGTCCTCGAAGCACCCACCCTGATCGATGGAGATGTCGACCAGCACCGATCCGGGTTTCATCCGGCTGACCAGCTCGTTGGAGATCAATGTCGGGGCCTTGGCGCCGGGCACCAGCACCGCACCGATCACCAGGTCGGCACCCAGGACCGCGTCTTCGATCGCGTAGGCGTTGGAGGTGACGGTGCGCAGGCGCCCTTGGTAGATGCGGTCCGCGGCGCGCAGGGTGTCGACGTTCCGGTCCAGCAGCGAAACTTCCGCTTGCAGGCCCAATGCGACCGTTGCGGCGTTCATCCCCGAGACACCGGCACCGATCACGACGACCTTGGCCGCCGGGACACCGGGCACCCCGCCGAGAAGCACGCCGCGCCCGCCGCCGGCCCGCATCAGGTGGTAGGCGCCGGCTTGCGGCGCCAGCCGGCCGGCGACCTCGCTCATCGGTGCCAGGAGTGGGAGGGCCCCGCTCGGGATCTGCACCGTTTCGTAGGCGATGCCGGTCACCCGGCGTTTCTGCAGCTCTTCGGTCAGTAGCTTGTCGGCGGCCAGATGAAGGTAGGTGAACAGGACCTGCCCCTCACGCATCCGGTGATACTCGGGTGCGATGGGTTCTTTGACCTTCAGGATCAGGTCACCGCTGGCCCACACATCGTCGGCCGAGGAGAGGATCTTTGCGCCCGCGGCGAGGTAGTCCTCGTCCGGGATCGACGATCCGACCCCGGCCGACTCCTCCACGAACACCTCGTGCCCGTGCGCGACGAGTTCGTGTACACCGGCCGGGGTGATGGCGACGCGGTACTCGTGGTTCTTGATTTCCTTGGGAATGCTGACCTTCACAGGACCCTCACTTCGATCATTTCTTGGTTGTCGAGACGGGTGGTGATTCAACGGCGCGTAGACAATTCGGCGCCGCACGGCCGGACGTTGCCTCAGGGGGCGAGACCGCGGCTCGCCACTCCCGGGGAGTCGGCGGCGGGTGTCCGGTCCGGGAAGCGGCCCGGGCGCTTAGGTGGGCGTGCCCGGGTATTCGGACGCGGCGGCCACCGAAACCTGCGCTGCGGTGGGGCATCTCCGGCCTTGCCCGCAGGGTGTGGGACGCGTGGGGGCGGGCAACCCACCACACCGACATCAGTGCAGCCGGTCGGTCCGGAGGCGACGCGCCGTCGGCGGCGGACCGGATCTGCGGCGGGCGAGGGCTCAGCCCACGGCCTCGAGAAGGGCTTTGTGCCGCAGCCGTTGCGCCGGCGTGCCGCCGGCGATGACGACGCCGGTCATCGTGGACTCTCTGAAGTAGCCGACCACGACGCCGTCCGATGCCCACCCAGGGGTGAATCCTCCCTCCAGGACCTCGATACGGTCTGCGTGGTCGGTGCGCCCGAATCCCTGGATTCTGACGTCGAATTGGTCGCTCCAAAAAGCTGGCAGCGGCGCAAATGGTGCCGGATCTCGGTCATCGCTTTCGGCGGGGCTCAGTCCGCGGATTAAGGTGGTGGCGGCGCGCTGCGCGGTGTCGGCGGGAACGCACCAGTGTTCGACGCGGCGCGGGGTGCTGTCGAATCGCGGATTCGGGAAGCGAGCCACATCCCCGACCGCCACCACCTCGTCGCGACCTTCGACGCGCATCAGGTTGTCGCAGAGGACGCCGTCCGACAGGTCCAGGCCGTTCCCGTCCAGCCATTCGACGTTGGGCCGTGATCCGACTGCCTCGACCAGCACGTCGGCTGCGAGTTCGGTCTCGTCGTCGAGGATGACCGTACCCAGCGTCTCGGGATCCGATGACCGTCCGACGAGGGCCGAGACCGACCTGCCCAGCGCGAACGCCACGCCCTGCTCCTCGTGGAAGATCTGCAGGGTGCGGGCGAGTTCGGAGCCGAGCGGGCGCAGCATCGGTGCGGCGAACGGCTCGACGACCGTGACCCGGCATCCGGCGCGGCGGGCACTGGCGGCGACCTCGCAGCCGATGAAGCCGCCGCCGACAACCACCACGGAGGCTCCCGCGGTCAGCTGCGCACGCAGTGCGATCGCATCGTCGAGGGTGCGTAGTACGTGCCGCTGCGAGCCGAACCCGTCGATCGGCAATCGGCGGGGCCGCAGACCTGTGGAGACGACCAGACCGTCATAGGCGAGCGTGCGTCCGTCGGCGGTATGCACGACGTGGTCCGCCAGCACGGCCCCGGTTACCTCGGTGCCCGTCATCCAGGACACGTCCTCGACGTGCGCGCGGCGGCGCAGGGCCACGCCCGGATAGTTGATCAGTTCGGTGGCGCCGAGTGCACTGGCGTCGGAGGCGACCAAGACGTTCTTCGACAGCGGTGGACGATTGTAGGGCAGATGAGCCTCGGCGCCGACCACCGTCAGCTCACCCGACCAGCCGTGCACGCGCAGTTGCTCAGCGGCGCGCAGCCCGCCGAGGGAGCCGCCGACGATGACAATCCGTGGTGTCATCGGTTAGTCGTCCACACGGATCGCCTGGACGGGGCACACGTCCGCGGCTTCTTCGACGGATGCGCGAAGGGATTCGTCGGGCGCCGGCTCCCAGACCAGCCTCCCGTCGTCATCGAACTGAAATACCTTCGGCGCGCTGAAGATGCACTGTCCGTGGTCGGCGCACACCGCGGTGTCTACGGTGACTTTCATGATGGGGCCTCTTCTCCCTGAGTGGTCGGTCGCTGTACCGCGCTGGGTACGGTCGTTGTCTTCTGCCGTGGGTTCCCGGACGGATCAGGAGCCGGTGCACTGGTGGCGTTCCCGGCCCTCGACGTGGTCGAGGAACGCCCGGAACAGGGGGGTCATCGGGTCCTGTTCGGGATGCCACAACACACCGAGCGCGAACCCATGCTCGGCGGACTCGATGGCCTCGATCACCCCGTCCGGCACCGAGTACGCACTGACCATCAACCCGGTGCCGAGCCGGCCGACGCCCTGGTGATGTGCGGAGTACACGGTCGCGGTGTCGGACTGGTAGGCGCCCGCAGCGACCGTGTCCGGGACGAGGGTGACCTCGTGCTTGCCGAACACACCGTCGTGGGCGGCGTGGTCGTCGTGGGCCAGTGAGTCGGGCACGTGCTGGTCGAGTGTTCCGCCGAAGGCGAGGTTGAGCATCTGCATTCCGCGGCAGATGCCGAGGATCGGGACGTCGAGTTCGAGGGCGCGGCGGGCCACCGCGAGCTCGGCGAGATCGCGCGCGGTGTCGGGTTCGGCCGTGGCGGCGTGGGCGGCGTGGCCGTACGTCGCCGGGCCGATGTCACGTCCCCCGACCAGGATGACCGCGTCGACGAGATCGAGTACCTGGTCCGGGTTTTCGGTGATGTCGCCATCGGCCGGGAACATCAGCGCGGTCCCCCCGGCGCGCCGGACGGCCTCGATGTAGGTGGTCGGCAACGTCGCGGTGGGGATGTTCTTCCACATCCCGAAGTCCCCGTGTTCGACGCCGACGACGATGCCGACCTTCACGCGCCCGGAATTGGAGGAGTCCATGGTGGTCACCTCAGCCGATCGTGAAGGGGTCGCGGGTGGCGCCGGTCAGTTCGACCCACACCGCCTTGGTTTCGGTGAATTCGAGGACTGCGTCCGGTCCGTTTTCTCGGCCCCATCCGCTGCCCTTGAAACCGCCGAACGGTACGCCCGGTCCGACCACGCGGTAGGCGTTGATCCACACAGTGCCGGCGGTGACGGCAGCCGCGACGCGATGTGCGCGTTGCAGGTCACGGGTCCACACGCCGGCGGCCAGGCCGTATTTCGTGCCGTTGGCCAGTGCGAGTGCCTCGTCCTCGGTCGAGAAGCGTGTCACGGCGAGTACTGGGCCGAAGACCTCCTCCTGCGCGATGGGCATGTCCGGCCGGACGTCGGTGAGCACGGTGGGTTCGACGAACAGGCCGCCGCGGCCCGGTGATTGGCCACCACCGGTGGCGACGGTGGCGCCGTCGGCGACCGCCTTGTCGATCATCCCGAGCACCGAGGCGAATTGCCTCTCGTTCGCCACCGGTCCCATCTCGGTGGCCGGGTCCGTCGGGTCGCCCAGCACGATGGTCTGCGCGCGGCGCACGATCAACTCGACCAGCTCGTCGTGGATGGATTCGTGGACCAGCAGGCGTGAGCCGGCCAGGCAGGTCTGCCCGGTGGCGGCGAATACGCCGGCGATGACACCGTTGGCGGCGGCTTCCAGATCCGCGTCGGGGAACACCAGCTGGGCGGACTTGCCGCCGAGTTCGAGCAGCACCCGGGTCATGTTCTGCAGGGCCGCACGGCCGACCTCGATACCGACGGCGGTGGAACCGGTGAAAGCGATCTTGTCGATGCCGGGGTGGCTGGCGAGGGCCTTGCCGACCTCCGGTCCGGTGCCGGTCACCACGTTGAAGACACCCGGGGGGAAGCCCGCCTCGTCCATTCGTTGGGCGAATTCGAGGGTCGAGGCCGGGGTGTAATCCGAGGGTTTGACGACGAGGGTGCAGCCGGCAGCGAGGGCGGGCGCGAGCTTCCACGCCAGCAGCATCAGCGGTGAGTTCCAGGGCAGGATGGCGCCGACGACGCCGACCGGCTCGCGTCGGGTGTAGATGAAGAAGTTGGGGCGATCGGACGGCAGGGTGTCGCCGCCGAGTGTCTCGGCGATTCCGGCGTAGTACCGGTACCACTGCGGGAGATAGGCCATCTGGGCGGCCATTTCGCGCAGCAGTTTGCCGTTGTCTGTGGTCTCGATGGCGCCGAGGGTGGTGGCATCGCGCTCGAGCAGGTCGGCGAAGGTGCGCATCAACCGGGCCCGTTCGGCGCCGGTGGTGGTCGACCACGGCCCGGTGGTCAGGGCGGCGCGGGCGGCGGCGACGGCGCGGTCGACGTCGGTGGCGCCGGCGTCGGGGGCCGTCGACCACGGCTCCTGGGTGTAGGGGTTGGTGGTGGCATAGCGGGCCCCGGATTCGGCGGCAACCCAGGCTCCGTCGATGTACATCTGGTATTCGGGCAGCCCGGTGGTGTCGATCGTGCTCATCAGTTTTCTCCTGGGGGTCAGTCGGTCGGCAACGAGAGCGCCGCGGCGTCGACGAGTGTCGATCGCAGGATGGTCTCGATCTCGGCGAAGTGGTCGGGGCCGGCGATGAGCGGCGGCGCCAGTTGGACCACGAGGTCTCCGCGCATGTCCGCGCGGCAGATCAGTCCCCGCCGATAGAGTTCGGGGGCAAGGAAAGCCAGCAGCGCCTTGCCCTCGGCCGGCGAGAAGCGTTGCTTCGTCGGGGGGTCCTTGACCAGTTCGATCGCCCAGAAGTAGCCTGCCCCGCGCACGTCACCGACCAAGGGAATGTCGCGCAGCGACTCGAGCATTCCGCGCAACACCGGTTCATTGGCGCGCACGTTTTCGAGCATCTTCTCGCTCTCCATCAGCTCGATGTTGGCCAGCGCGACCGCCGAGGCGACCGGGTGCCCACCGAAGGTGACACCGTGCATGAACACGTTGTTGTCGGTGAGGAACGGCTCCATGACGCGGTCGGAGGCGATGACCGCGCCCATCGGCGCGTACGCGGAGGTGAGGCCCTTGGCCGTGGTGATGATGTCGGGCACGTAGTCGAACCGTTGGGCGCCGAACCACTCGCCCAGGCGTCCGAACGCGCAGATGACCTCGTCGGAGATCAGCAGGACGTCGTACTGGTCGCAGATCTCCCGTACGCGCTGGAAGTAGCCCTCCGGCGGGACGAAACAGCCTCCCGAATTCTGCACCGGTTCGAGGATCACCGCCGCGACGGTGTCCGGTCCCTCGAACTCGATCCTTTCCCGGATCGCCTCGGCGAGGGTATCGACCGCCTGCGGGTCCAGCCGGTACACGTTGGTGTTCGTCACGTGGCTTCCGCCGATGGGCAGCGGCTCGAAAGGTGCCCGTGCCGGCGACAACGCGGTCGCCGCCAGCGCGCCCAGGGTGGTGCCGTGATAGGCGGTGTTGCGGGAGATTACCTTGTACTTACCGGCCTTGCCGCGAATCTTGTGGTACTGCCGGGCGAGCTTGAAGGCGGAGTCGACGGCTTCGCCGCCACCACCGACGAAGAACACCCGGTTGAGATCCGCGGGCGCCAGGTCGGCGATCTTGGTTGCGAGCTCGATCGCGCGAGGGTGAGCGAACCCCCACGTCGGGAAGAAGGCCAACTCGGTCGCCTGCTTGGCCGCGGCGTCAGCCAACTCGGTGCGGCCGTGGCCGACGTTCACGCAGTAGAGGGAGCTCAGGCCGTCGAGGTACCGGTTCCCGTGCTGGTCCCACACGTAGCAACCCTCGCCGCGGACGATGACCGGGACTTCGGCCCCCTGCGCATACGCACCCATGTTGCTGAAATGCATCCACAGATGCCTGCTCGGGTCGGAATCGACGGTCTGCACGGGATTCGCACTCAACTCGACTACCTCCACTCTGACTCAGTTTCGGGGGATCTTGCCTTCTAACCTCTGACATTATAGGTTTGATTTATGGATGTCAACGGAGGAGCAAACGCATGACGCAGATACGCAGCCAGAACTTCATCGGCGGACGGTGGGTCGACCCCGCCGACGGCGCGCGGGCGCCGATCACGAATCCGGCAACAGGCACGGTGATCGGCGAGGTGGCGGCGAGCTCACGCGCCGACGTCGACCGTGCGGTCGGTGCCGCCGAATCCGGCTGGCAGACATGGCGAGAGACGACCCCGCGGGAGCGCTCGGAGTATCTCTTCGCCCTCGCCGACGCGATGGCCGCGAACAAGAGCGAGCTGGCCGATCTCGAATCGGCGAATGTGGGCAAGCCAATCCTGAATGCCCGCGGTGAGGTCGACGAGGCGATCGACGGCCTGCGCTTCTTCGCCGGTGCGATACGCAGCTCAGAGGGATTGGCGTCCAACGGATTCCGCCGCGGCACCACCTCGATCGTGCGCCGGGAACCCATCGGCGTCGTAGGCCTGATTACCGCGTGGAACTTCCCCCTGATGGGCGCGATCTGGAAGGTCGGCGCCGCACTCGCCGCGGGGAACGCCTGCGTGCTCAAACCCGCCGAGCAGACCCCGTTGACGACACTGGCACTCGCCGAACTGGCGGCCCCGATCCTACCGCCTGGAGTCCTCAACGTCATTACCGGACAGGGCGATCCGGTCGGATCCGCGCTCTCCCAGCATCCCAAGATTCGCATGGTGTCGGTTACCGGCGCGGTCACTACCGGAAAGGCGGTGGCCGCCGCGGCGGCGCACACCCTCAAGCGGGTGCATCTCGAATTGGGGGGCAACTGTCCCGCCATCGTCTTCGGTGACGCCGATCTCGATGCGGTGGTCGCCGGAATTCGTCAGGCCGCCACGGTCAACTCCGGTCAGGTCTGCCTTTCAGCGTCGCGGCTTCTGGTGGCGAAGTCCTGCTACGACGATCTTCTCGATCGCCTCGTTCCCGCGTTCGAGTCGGTCCGAGTCGGCGCGCCCGAGGAGGGCGAGCACATCGAGATGGGGCCACTTGCCTATCGCGGGCACCGTGATCGAGTGGTCGGCTACATCCACAAGGCCCAGAACGCGAAGATTCTGACCGGGCACCTCGACCCGGACTCCGACAGCAATTTCGTTACCCCGACAGTGATCACAGCCGTCGAGCAGGGTGACACGATCGTGCAGGAGGAGATTTTCGGTCCGGTCGTGACCGTGCAACCGTTCGACACCGACGCCCAGGCGGTGGAGTGGGCGAACGGGACCCCCTTCGGGCTGGCCGCGTCCCTGTGGACCCGCGACCTGAACCGGGCGATGAACACCGCCCCGCGTCTCGAGTTCGGCACGGTCTGGATGAACGACCACCTGTCGATGCTTCCCGAGATGCCGCACGGCGGGGTCAAGGATTCCGGGTACGGCAGCGAAGGCTCGAGTTACGGCATCGACGAGTTCACCCAGGTCAAACACCTCTGGATCAAGCACGGTTGAGCCCTGAGACGTGATGTCCCGGCGCACCGCTCGCGGCGGCGCCGGAACATTCGTACAGACCGGTCTGGATGCTGAATACACCGGACCGGAGGGTTGCGAAACACCCCACAAGCGAATAACATCTAATGCCTGATGTTATATCATCACTCAGGGTTCGCCCCTGGGATCCCCCCGTGCCGCACACGTCGCCCGGAACGCCCACTCGATGGGCGCGGCGTAGCACACTATTCTTGAGACCCCGGAGGACAAGTATGCCCACCACCCGTGAACACATGACCCCGCTGGAACTCGCGCTCAGCGATCCCGCCCGTGACGCCGAACTGAAACGGTGTCGGCAGCTGTTCGACGAAGGCGGTGTCACGCACGTGCATTGCCAGTACGTGAGTGTGCAGGGCCGCGTCCTCGGAAAGGTGATGCCGGTCAAGTATTTCCTCGAGACCGCGGCCCGCAAGGGTGTGCCCTTCGGTTACGCCGTGGCCGGCGGATTGCAGGCGAGCCTGGCCGGTGAGCTGCTCGGACCAGGCGGCATCAGCACCCGGGAGGGCCTGCTGGTGCCCGACTTGGCCACGGCGCAGATCCTGCCGTGGGATCGGAGCGTGGCACGAGTGTTCTGCGACCACTTCCGCTCCCTGCGCGAGGAAGTCGGACCGGGTGAACCGGAAGAGGCCGACGCCCGCGGCAACCTCAAGCGTGTCATCGCCGCCTTCCGTGAGGAAACCGGACTCGAGCTCCGCACCGGGTGCGAACCGGAGATGAGCTGGTTCAGCGGCCCGGACGCCATCGACCGCTCCGCATCCTTCTTCCCCGACTGGGTGGGCCCGTCCTACCACCTCGAGCACATCGCGGAAATGATGCCGATCCTCAAGCGCATCACCCAATACGCCCAGCAAATGGGCTTCGAGATGATCCAGTCCGACTACGAGGACCCCGGCCAGCTCGAGTGCAACTTCCTCTACGACAACGCCCTCGCGACCGCGGACCGACTGATCACCTACCGGCAGATCTGCATGGCGGTGGCCAAGGAGTTCGGTGTCCTGGCCACCTTCATGCCGAAACCGGTACCCGGCATCATGGCCAACGGCTGCCACCACCACGCGAGCCTCTGGCGCGGCGACGAAAACGTCTTCGCCGACGACGACGACCTCACCGACCTCGGCCGGCACGCGCTCGGCGGCCTGCTCGAGCACACCCGCGGAATGACCGCGGTGCTCGCATCGACGACCAACTCCTACGCCCGGTTCTGGGACGTCGGCCTGTTCGCGCCGGCCGTCACCAACTGGGGATACGACAACCGCACCACCAGCTACCGTGTGCTGCCCGGACGCGTCGAAGTCCGCTCCCCCGACGCCGCCGTCAACCCCTACCTGTCCCACGCCGCGCTACTCGGTGCGATGGCCGACGGCATCCGCCGCAACCTCGATCCCGGCAAACCCGAACTCGGCAACGCCTACGCACCCTCCGACGAAGAGACCCCCTCGACCTTCGCGGCGCCGCCCCTGACCTTGTCCGAAGCCCTGGACGCCCTCGAGGAAGACAAGGCGGTCCGCTCCGTCCTCCCCGGCTCGCTCTACGACACCTTCACCGCCTGCAAGCGTGACGAATGCAACCGGCGCTCGGGCGCGATCACCGACTGGGACTTCAACACCTACCTGCGGTACACCCCGTAACACCACCATTCGGACCCCGCCCCTCGGCGGGGTCCGATCCTCCATGCCGGTATCACCTCCAGAAGGATCCCTACCGTGAGCGATCTGCAACTCATCCAATCCGGAACTCTCGTCCTGTGCTCCACGGACATTGCCGCTCCCCCCATGACCTCCGTCGTCGACGGCGTGCGGTTCGGCTACGAGCCCGACCTCGGCCGGGCACTGGCCGATCATCTGGGCCTCGAACTCCAGTGGGTCGACGTTCGTCGGTGGTCCGATTTCGTGCCGACACTGACCGAGAAGCGATGCGACGCGATCCTGTGCAACCAGGCCATCACCCCCGACCGCGAGGAAATCGTCGACTTCACCCTCCCCTACGGACGGTTCAACGAAGGAGTGGTCGTCCGCACCGACAGCCCCATCCACTCGGCCGCCGACCTCGTCGGCCGCAAAGTCGGCGCCATCACCGGGACCACCAACATTGCGCTGGCCGCATCGTTCACCGGCGCCGAGGTCGTCGAATTCGGCTCGGGTGACGACGCCTTTCACGAGATGGCCGACGCCGCCGTCGACGGCACCATCGATGCGTTCGTCGACGACGAGATCGTCCTGCCCGCACTCGAAGCCACCGGTAAGCTGCGGGTCGCTTTCATCGCACCCACCGGAAACCCGTACGGCGTTGCGGTGCGCAAAGATTCAGATGCGTTGCGCACCAGCCTGAACGAGGCGATCCAGCACCTGATCGCGAACGGCACGCTCGCCGAAATCTGGAACAACAACTTCCCCACCAAAGCATTTCCCTTGTGAACCTGCCGTCGCCCTCGCGGCACGGCATCAACTGACCGTGAAGGCGGCGACCGCCGACATCTGCACCTGGACAACGGCGGCCGCCGCCCAGACCGGCCACACGGACCACTACCGAGGAACTCACCCCTCAACGGTTGGGAGAAACCTGCGGAATCGACGGTGACACATCCCGACGACGACATTCTCGACCTGGCCGCTCTGTGGGCGCCGATCGGCGGGCCCACCCCGGACCGGATCAGAGATCTCTTCCACATCGAGGTCGACGACTATCTTCGCCGACTACTCAATGCAATCCGCTTCCACCGAAGGCGCCTTCCCGAACGCACTCGCGCCGATCTCGAGCACGTTGTACGGATCCTCGATCCTCACCGAACTCGACAAGACGCAGCGCACGAACACACCCCCACCACCCGATGACAGCCCAGCCTGGCGCGCTGATTAGGTTGCCGCGCAGCGTCGCCCGACTGCGAACACCCACGTATGCCGGTACTGCCGGCTCGATCCCCGGACAACTATCCGACTGAATTACTTCTCTAGACAGCTGGTTTCCCATGTCTGAACCGCACACCAAGACCCGCGACTTCCGGCCCGACCCCACGTCGAGCAGGAGCCTCGCCAACAACCCCGCCGCCGACGAGCACCCCACGGCGCACCCACTCCCCCGCCGACAACAGCTGCGCGACAAGGTCCGCGCGGAGAGACACTCCCGCGTTCCGCGAGAGGCAGACCAGCTGATCCGCTTCGCACAGAACTGGATCCCGTACGGAGGACCGCCGCCAGATGAAATCATGGTCCAGTTCGGGATGACCACTGCCCGCTACCTAGAGGCCCTTCGACAGGCGATCTACCTGCCCGACTGCGACCCCAGCATCGCGCGCCGAATACACACTGCTTACTTCGCCCGCCGATCGACCCGATAGCCACTGGCGCCGCAGGCTGTCGAAGTCGGTCCTAAGGACTCAATGCAGCGACGCGCTCGTCGCCGTAGACATCAGTGACTCCGAGGAGCTAGCGGATGACGAACCAGTGAGTAAGGACCTTCTCACCCCCGAGCGTGAGCTCAGGCGGGGCGCGACGGCATGGACTCGTGCCATACGTGACAACCCGAGTAGGTCGCAGTTGACCAGGGCGGCAACTCTCAGGCCGGCGCGCCCGAGCAGCGTGTGCGCCGACCACCCCGTCATGCCACCCGCCCACGGCTCCACGCGTCGCGACCTCGCCGGCATGACCAGACTGGCCTCGCAGTCTGAAGTGGCCACGGTCGGGGCGGCTTGGGTTGGACACCGGAGGCTGCATACCTGCTTGGTGAATGAGTCGATCTTCGGCTGTCCAGTACAAGCATTCAACCACCGCCGGCGGAGCTGAATCGAGGCGAGCCTCGTCCTCGAGGCCACCGTCCCATGGTGCCGGCGCCGAGGAACGCGGCGCGAGTCGATGGGCGCCGAGGAACGCGAGCGCAGGCAGATGTGGTGCTACGCGCTGTGGGCCGGATAGTCCGTGTAGCCCTCGGCGTCCCCGCCGTAGAACGTCGCGGGCACCGGCGCGTTGAGCGGCAATCCTTTCGCAAGGCGGACGGGCAGGTCGGGGTTGGCAATGAACGAGCGGCCGAAGGCGACGGCATCAATCAGGCCAGCGGAGATCAAGGTCTCGGCCTTCTCGACGTCGTAGCTGCCGGCGCCGACGATGACGCCGGGAAATGCTGACCGCAGTTGGGCGCGAAACTCTTGGTCCAGGGGCGGGCCGCCCGCCCAGTCCGGCTCGGAAAGGTGCAGAAACGCTATACCGCGAGCCGCGAGCTCCGTCGCCACGTGCAACCCCATCTCGGCACTTTCCGGGTCGTCGAGCCCGTTGAAGGGACCGACTGGCGAGACGCGAACACCGATGTGGTCGGCGTCCCACGCGCCGGTTACCGCGTCGACGACCTCCAACATCAGCCGGGCGCGGTTGGTCTGCGATCCGCCATACGCGTCGTCCCGGTGGTTCGACCGTGGCGAAAGGAACTGTTGGAGGAGATAGCCGTGCGCGCCATGGATCTCAACTGCGTCGAAACCCGCCTCGCGCGCGTTGACCGTTGCCGCGCGGTAGTCATCGATTACGCGTGGGATCTCGTCGGTACGCAGTGCTCGGGGCGTCGGGCAGCTCACACGCTCCGGACGCCCGTTCACGCCGCGCAAGGTCGTGCGGTTTCGGTACGGAAGCGCGCTCGCCGACACGGGCAACGCTCCGTCGTGTAGTGACTCATGGGATACGCGACCCACGTGCCACAGCTGAGCGGCGATACGGCCACCGGCCGCATGCACCGCGTCGGTCACGCGGCGCCACCCGGCCACCTGCTCGGGGCTGTAGATACCCGGCGTGTCCATATAGCCCTTGCCCTCGGGGGAGATCTGCGTTCCTTCCGAGACGATCAGGCCGGCGCACGCACGTTGAACGTAGTAGTCACGCATCAGGTCGTTGGGTACGTCGTCTGGTGGGGTGGCGCGCATCCGCGTGAGCGGCGCCATCAACACCCGGTTGGGCAGGTTTAGCGCTCCGACGCGCTGTGGTGAGTGCAGTAGGCCGGCTGATGTCATTCGGGCGACGATGACTTCGCGGGGGTCCTCCATGAACGGGACTCCTTCTCGTTTTTCTACAACATACAATGTTAGAGGTTAGATGCAAAGGGGTGGAGGGCGGAGTTTCAGTGCCGGAAACATTTCAGGGTTGCCGCCGTGCGGATCTCTAGGCGCAAGCCCGTGCTGAGCGCGACACGCTTGCGTCCCACTACCCGTTGCGCCGGCGTGCCACCCTCCACAACGGCGCCAATCATGCGGCCGTCGCGCACGTACTCGACGGTCATTCCTCGCGCGGGTTAGCCGTGTTCGAGGTCGCCGTCGACGGCGAGAGGTCTCGTCACGCTCTGCTGACGTCCCGAACCCAGCGTTGTAGTGGAGGGATTCGCCTCTTGCCCCGTGTCACGGATGGTTGTGCGCACTGGGCGGTGATAATTTCAGTTATCGCAGCTACGGGCCCGAATCCCCACGTCACCGCGTTTTTGCTCTACAGAGTGTCGATTTTTGGCCGCCTTGGTGACGAGGCTGTCGAACTTCGGCGACGCCCCCGCACCGACAGGGCTGGCCGCGGCGTTGACGACCGACACCATGAGGGCCCTCGACCGACCGGCTCCTGCGCCGTCGAACTTAAGCCGTGAGCCGGGCTCCAGGAGGTCGGCGACCGGTTCACCACCTCCCGTGGCGTTTCATAAGGCAGTGGACGAGACCGGTTACCGTCTGTCGGTATGGGGACCACCTTCCACGGGCCGAGTCCGTGGCCGCACATCACCCGCGCCATCCGCACCCGCGGCGCCCGGTACGCCGCGATCGGCTACCTCGGACAGGACGCACCCGCGCTGCTCCCGCTGCGCGCGGGGGACCTGTTGGTCGTCAACGCCTCCAAGGCCGCGATCCGGGCGCACGCCACCTCCCCCGCCGCCCTCGCGTACTACCTGAACAGGGGGGTGCGGGTGCTGTCGTCGCCGACCCTGCACGCCAAGGTGATCGCGACCAACACCCGGGCGGTGATCGGGTCGGCGAACGCGTCGGA
>NZ_LTCZ01000145.1:0-24957 GCF_001583455.1 Rhodococcus sp. LB1
CACTGGTGATCACCAGTGCCGACCGCGCCCAGGCCGCACCGCGCCGGGTGGCCTTCCGCGCCCGCGCCCACGCCAACGACTTCCTCCCGCTCTCGCGCCGCGACCCGATCGAGTTCGCCGGCGCCCGCCTGGCCTGGAATCGGGCACTCGAGCAGGCGGCGACCTCGACCGTCGACCTCGATTTCATCGAAACCCACGATTGCTTCACCATCGCCGAACTGATCCAGTACGAAGTGTTCGGGCTGGCAGAACGCGGCCGCGGCCACGAGGTGGTCGACGAGGGACTCGCCCTGCCCGACGGCAAGCTCCCCATCAACCGCTCCGGCGGTCTGAAAGCCAAGGGCCATCCGATCGGGGCCACCGGGGTGTCGATGCACGCGATCGCGGCCATGCAGCTCACCGCCGAAGCCGGCACCTTCCAACTCCCCACTGCAGACCTCGGAGGCGTATTCAACATGGGTGGTACCGCCGTCACCAACTACGCCTCCATCCTGGAAAGGTGGTGACCAGCATGTCCGCCCTCGAGACCACCACCGCACCGCAACGCACCACCAACCTGGCAACCCTGCTCACCCAGGCCGCCGCCCGGCTCTCGGACCGGCCCGCCGTCATCCGCGGGGACGACACCTGGACGTGGGCCCAGCTCGACGACCGCGTCAGCGCCCTGGCCGCCGCGATGCGCGGCCACGGACTCACCGCCGGATCGGTGGTGCTGCTCCACAGCCCCAACTGCATGGACACGCTCACCGTCTTGTTCGCCACCTGGCGACTCGGGGCGGTCATCGTCCCCACCAACTGCAAGCTGGTGCCCGACGACGTCGCCCCCCTCGCCGACCTCGTCACACCGGACCTGGTGATCTGCCACGACACCTGCGCCCCCCACGCCGACGCGCTGAACCGATACGAAACCTGGGCGATCGGCGACGACCGCGACGCCGCCCAGTTCGGCAGCGTCCACGTCGCGGAACTGATCGACAAGCACCTCCCCCACGCGGTCAGCGTCGACGCACCGGTCCATGTCGGAACTCCGGCCTGGTACTTCTTCACCTCAGGGACCAGCGGGCGACCGAAAGCCGCGGTGCTCACCCACGATCAGATGGCGTTCGTGGTCACCAACCACCTGTGCGATCTGATGCCGCAGCTCACCGACCGCGACGCCACCCTCGTGCTGGCACCGCTCTCGCACGGCGCCGGGGTGCACGCCCTGACCCACGTCGCCCGCGGAGCGGCGATCGTGCTGACAGGCAGCGACTCCCTCGACGCCGGTGAGGCATGGCAGCTGATCGAGCGGCACGCCGTCTCGACCATGTTCACCGTCCCGACCATCCTCAACAAGCTGGCCCAGGCCGCCGACGGTCACGATCCCGCACGCAGCAGCCTGCGCTACGTCGTCTATGCGGGAGCCCCGATGTCCTCACGGGACCAGCGGATCGCCCTCGATGTCCTCGGCAAAGTGCTGGTTCAGTACTACGGCCTGTGCGAGGTCACCGGCAACATCACCGTCCTGCCACCCGAACTGCACGGCACGACACCCGAACCGGACGGCATCGGCACCGCGGGCTACGCCCGCACCGGCATGACGATCAGCATCCAGGACGACGGCGGCCGCGAACTGGCCGCCGGTGAGCGGGGCGAGATCTGCGTATGCGGGCCGGCCGTATTCGCCGGATACCTCGACAACCCCGAGGCGAACCGGAAAGCCTTCCGCGACGGCTGGTTCCGCACCGGTGACCTCGGCTACCTCGACGAGTCCGGACTGCTGTACATCACCGGGCGGGCCTCGGACATGTTCATCTCCGGTGGCTCCAACATCGACCCTCGGGAAGTGGAAGAAAAGCTGCTCAAGCATCCGGACGTGGTCGCTGCCGGTGTCGTCGGCGCCCCCGACCCCACCTGGGGAGAGGTCGGCTACGCCCTCTGCGTGCTGCGGCCGGGATCGACCCTGACCACCGACGAGCTGCTCACCTGGTGCCGATCGAACATGGCCCGCTACAAGGTGCCCAAGCGGATCGAATTCGCACCCACCCTGCCCACCTCCGGCTACGGAAAGGTCACCACCACCCTGCTGAAGAACGAATTCTTCCAGTTGGGGCTGTGGCCGAGCGAGGTCGGCTCGTGACCGTCCCCGACATCTCCCTGCTCCCGGGGGTGCCGCGCCTCGAGCACCCGGGCCCACCCGCATCCCAGCGTGTGGACGCCTATCCGGCGACCCTCCACCACATCGACACCGAACTCCCCGCAGGTCAGGCGCTGCTCCCCGCCCTGTACGACGCGGTGTTCGCACGCGGATTCACCAGCGCCTTCGGTGAATTGCGCGGAGGGACATTCGAAGCCTTCGACTACTACATCCCCTCGATCTGCCACGCCGGTACCAGCGTGGCGACCTTCAGCGAACCCCGGCGGGGCCAGGGCCCCGCGACCTTCGTCCGGGGCGGGGTGACCATCGGAAAGCGTGACGGCGAGATCTTCGCGCACTGCCACGCCCAATTCGTCGGCGCCGACGGGGTCATGCGTGCCGGGCACCTGATACCGGACTCGGTGCTCCTCGGCGCCGGTGTCCTGGCCGATCTTTACGCCACCGACGACGTCGCCATGACGGTGACCCCGGATCCGGAGATCAACTTCCCGGTGTTCCAACCACAACCGGCGCAGCACCACACCACGACACACGCGGGCGGGCTGCGCTCGGTGGTGGCCCGGATCCACCCCAACGTCGACATCGTCGCCGCCGTCGAGGACCTCGCCGAAACCCACGGGTTCGACAACGCGGTCGTGCGCGGCAAGATCGGCTCCTTCATCGGCGCCACCCTCACCCAGGGCACACAGATCATCACCGCACCCGGGCCGGCCACCGAAGTGATGTACCTCGACGGGGCGATCACCCGAGACAGCGACGGCCGGGCACGGGCAGAGCTGTCCTGCGCCGCCGTCGCGATCGACGGCAACGTGTACACGGGATCGGTTGTACGCGGACACAACCCGATCGCCATGACCTTCGAACTCGCCTTGTCCGAACCAGATAGGACCAACCTGTGACCGACACCCTCCGACAGACCACCCCGCCGCGGGACATCGCTGGCGCATCCCTCGAGGGAAAAGTTGCCCTCCTGTTCGGGGCGGGTACCGCCGACGACGGGTGGAGTAACGGTGGCGCCGTCGCCATGACCTTCGCCCGCGCCGGTGCCACCGTCATCTGCGGCGACATCGACCTCACGGCAGCGACCCGCACCGTGGACGCCATCACCGACGACGGTGGCAAGGCCACCGCACTGCAGGTCGACGTCACCGCCGAAGACTCGGTAGCCGCCGCCGTCGCCACGGTGATCGACCGACACCACCGCATCGACATCGTGCACAACAACGTCGGCGTGACGAAGATGGGAGATCCCGTCAGCCTCTCCACCGAAGACTGGAAGCGCGCGCTCGACATCAACCTCACCAGCGTCTTCCACTCCTGCAAATACGTGCTGCCGCACATGCGCAAGGCCAAATCAGGTGCCATTATCAACATCTCGTCGCTCGCCGCGGTCCGCCATACCGGACTGCCCTACAGCTCGTACTACGCGACAAAAGCAGCGGTCAACCATCTGACCAGCACCCTCGCCGTCGACGAAGCCGCCCACGGTATCCGCATCAACGCCATCATGCCGGGACTGATCGACAGCCCACTGATCTACCGTCAGATCGCCGGTCAGTACGCCGACGCGGAGGAGATGGTCGCGGCCCGCAACGCGATCGCCCCGATCGGGCGAATGGGCACCGTGTGGGAGCTCGCCGCCGCCGCCCGGTTCCTCGCCAGCGATGACGCCAGCTACATCACCGGTGTCTGCCTGGCAGTCGACGGTGGACTCGAAACGCGGTGCATCGCATGACCGACACACTGACCACCGGCGTACCGTCCTCCGCCCTTCTCGACGCCCTCCCGGCGGCCTGCACCACCACCGATCCCGCTGTGCTCGAGACGTACTCTCGGGATCAGGCAAGCTGGGCAGCCCACGGCACCCCCCTCGCGCTCGTGCGCCCCACCACCACAGACGAGGTACAGCGCACTGTCCGCGCCTGTTACGAGCACCACGTGCCGGTCGTCGCCCGGGGCGCCGGCACCGGTCTGGCCGGAGCGGCGAATGCCGTCGAGGGTTCGGTGGTGATCTCGTTCGAGAAGATGAATCGAGTCAAGACGATCGACACCCTCGAACGCTTCGCTGTCGTCGAACCCGGTGTCATCAATGACGATCTGCGGGCCGCCTGCGCCGCCGAAGGGCTCTGGTATCCGCCCGACCCCGCCAGCTCCCCCTGGTCCACCCTCGGTGGGAACGTCGCCACCAACGCAGGAGGTTTGTGCTGCGTCAAGTACGGCGTCACCAGGGACTATGTGCTCGCGCTCGAGATCGTCACCGGGACCGGAGAACTCACCACAGTCGGCCGCCGAACCGCCAAGGGCGTCGCCGGGTACGACCTGGTCGGACTTCTCACCGGATCCGAGGGAACCCTCGCCCTCGTCACCGAAATCACCGTCCGCCTGCGCCCCATGCAGGCACCACCAGCGACGATCGTCGGTTCCTTCGACTCCACAGTCGACGCCGGAAACGCTGTCCGCGCCATCGCCCGCGCCGGACTCACCCCGGCCGCCCTCGAACTCATGGACCGCCACTGCCTCGAAGCGATCGACCAGTGGAAACGAATGGACTTGTCCACCGACGCCACCGTCCTGCTCCTCGCCCGCACCGACACCCCTGGCGACACCGGTACCGAGGAAGCCGACGCGATCGCGGAATGCTTCACCAGCGCCGGCGCCGCCTGGGCGATGCGATCGAATGACGACGCCGAAGCCGAAGCTCTTTTCGCTGCACGCAAACTCGCCTATCCTGCGGTCGAACGTCTCGGCAACGTCCTCACCGAAGACGTGTGCGTCCCGAAAGACCAGCTGCCCGCCATGCTGGCCGCGGTCGAGGAAATCGCCCACCGCAACGACACCCTCGTTGCTACCATCGCCCATGCCGGCGACGGCAACCTCCACCCGCTTATCGTCACCACCCCCGGCGACGCCGACCAAAAAGCCCGCGCGCAGCGCACGTTCGAGGAGATTATGGACGTCGCGCTCGACCTCGGCGGCACCATCACCGGCGAACACGGCATCGGCACACTCAAGATGAGCGGTCTCACCCGCGAGCTGCCACCACCGGTCCAGGCAATGCAGACCGCCATCAAGAACGCCCTCGACCCGCGCGGCATCCTCAACCCCGGAAAGGTCCTCGCGTGACGACCCCGATCACCATCAACGGGCACAGGCCCACCGTCGCCGCTACCGCATGGGTGGCACCGAACGCCACCCTCATCGGCGATGCACACCTCGGCGACGAAAGCAGCCTCTGGTACAACGCAGTCATACGCGCCGACGCGGACCGCATCACCATCGGATCGCGCAGCAACATCCAAGATGGATGCGTACTCCACGCAGACCCAGGAGCCCCGCTGGCCATCGGCTCCGGCGTCTCCGTCGGACACAATGCCGTCCTGCACGGCTGCACCATCGACGACGACGTCCTGGTCGGTATGGGCGCGATCGTGATGAACCACGCCAAAATCGGACGAGGGACTATCATCGCGGCCGGTGCCCTGGTGCCCGAAGGCGTCGTCATCGAACCGAACTCACTCGTCGCGGGCATACCCGGCAGAGTTCGGCGCACATGCACTCCGGACGAACTCGAGCAGATACGACACAACGCCGACAACTACGTCAAGAGAATGTCCCACTACACCCCGAAATCCTGAAGTGGGCCACCCGACTTGTCGGGTGTGGCTGTTGCTTCGGCGGTCTCGATTCGGAAGACACCCGATCGCGGGAAAGCTGCACGTTGAGCACGAGGGCACGAGTCCCCGATCCAACCTGTAGATCGGTTCTTCGCGCGGGGGCGTCTGCCGGTGATTACCACAGCGTGAGAGGAAGTCCGGCGTCTTCGGCGCACCGGATCCGTTCCTCGATCTGCTTGGTGGTGTGGCCGCGCGACAGGCCGGTGCGGACGGCGGCGGCGACTGCGCGGATGCGCCCGGCCGGGCCGCGGACGTCGGCGAGGGGGGTGGCGAGGTTGCGGCGCCGGAGGTGGCATTCGGTGCGGTTGACGGCGTTGGTGCCCAAACGCATGTGATGAGGGTTGACACAACCGGCGAAGTCGCATTGGTGACACAGCACCGTGTCGTCGGCACCGGACCACCCAGCCGTGGGATGACGCCGTATTCGAGTTGGTAGGCGAACACGTGCGCCGGGACGGTGCTGCGGAGGAGGACCGGGCAGACTGGCGGCATAAAGACTGGTGGGGTGCGGTATTCGAAAGGTGCGGTATTCCTCCACCCGTGGCACGTGGGTCAGACCGGCGCATCTCATGTGTGGCCCGGGCATATCCGGTACGACCGTGGTACCGGCCCGTGCGATACCCGAACCGGGTCGTCTCGGCACGATCGTTCGATCCCTTCCCTCGCCGGTCGGGACAGCTCATCATCGCGCCCAGCCGGCATGCACCTGACACTCGAACCGGCCCGAGCAACCGCGGTCAGTCCACACGGAAAGGCCGGGCGGCAGCGACGATCACCCAGGGTCAGGTTGAGAATCGTCGAGGCGCGAGGTGCACCAACTCACGCGCCGACAGGAGCGCCCCGCCTATTGGCGGGACGTGGCGACCCGCACCACTTCTGCGGGGTCGATGAGGTGGGAGTGGTCGTCCGTGCCGACGTCGATCTGGACGACGTGGATGCGGCCGGTGAACCCGGTGGGGTCGTGGTAGTCGGTGCTCACCGGTGTCCCGTAGTCGTCGCCGATGTCGGTGGTCTCGTCGGCGGAGAAGATCAACGGCTGGGTCTGCTCGACCCGGCCGGCGCCCACTTCGCGGCCGTCGTAGAAGAGAGTCACATTCCCACCCTTCGCGAGGCCTCCTCCGTCGTAGGCGAATTCGGCCCGGACCTGATGACTGCCGGTGGTGAGGTCTTCCGTTGCGCCGACGACGAACTCCTTCATGCCCAGGAGGTTGTAGACGAACTTGGCGCGCCCGTCGTTGACGTAGAGGGCCCACCCGCCGAAGCGGCCGCCCTGAGCGATGAGGACCCCGTTGGTGGGCCCGTTCTCCGGTGCCTCGATCGCCGCGGTGACCGAGAAGGACCGGTTTTTGACGTCGATGACGCTGTTCTCGCTGAGCCGCCGCATCCGGGGGAACAGGGTCTGTGTGGTCCCGGTAACCAGTTGCGGTCGGCCGGCGATGGTCGCGTTCAGGCGTTCGAAGCGGCGGTCGTCGATCGGGAGCACGTTGTATTTCACGGCCTCGATCAACCAGAGCCGTTGCAGAGCGGCGAGTTTCTCGGGCATCTCGGCTGCGAGGTCGTGGGACTGGGACCAGTCGACGCTGCCGTCGTAGAGTTCCCACACGTCCTCGTCCAGCGGGGGGAGTTGCTCGTTCGGCAGCCACGGAGTGCTGTGCCGGGTGACCGCGCTCCAGCCCTTGTAGTAGATGCCGCGGTTGCCGGCCATCTCGAAGTACTGCAGATCGTGCCGTTCCGGCGCATCCGCTTGGTCGAAGCTGTAGAGCATGCTCGGGCCCTCGAGCGGGGATTGCTGTACCCCGTTGACGAACGTGGGCTCGGGCAGCCCCGCGGCCTCGAGAACCGTCGCCGCGACGTCGATGACATGGGTGAACTGCGACCGCACCTCCCCCTTGCTGGCGATGCCGGCCGGCCAGTGCACGATGGTTCCGTTGCGGGTGCCACCCCAGTGCGAGGCAACTTGTTTGGTCCACTGCAATGGCGTGCACATTGCCCACGCCCAGCCCACCGAGTAGTGGTTGTAGGCGTCGGCCGTGCCGAGTTTGTCCTTGACCTGCGCCATGAACTCCGGGGTCTCGATGGCGGCGAGTCCGTTGAAGTTCGCCATCTCGTTGAACGCCCCGTTGACGGTGCCCTCGGCGGAGGCACCGTTGTCGCCGATGATGTAGTAGATCAGGGTGTTGTCGAGGGCACCGAGTTCCTCGATCGCGTCGATGAGGCGGCCGACGTGGAAGTCGGTGTGCTCGAGGAACCCCGCGTAGACCTCCATCTGACGCTCCAGCGCCGGTTTGAGGGCGTCGTCCATGTCGTCCCAGGCCGGGATCGCGTCCGGTCGCTGGGTCAACTCCGTGTCCGGGGGGATGACGCCGCGTTGCTTCTGCCGCTCGACGGTGGCCTCGCGTTGGGCGTCCCACCCGCCCGAGAACCGGCCGGCGTACTTGTCCGCCCACTCCGGCGGCACGTGGTGCGGGGCGTGGGTGGCGCCGGGAGCGAAGTAGACGAAGAACGGCTTGTCCGGGGCCAGGGACTTCTGGGTGCCGATCCAGTCGATGGCGTGATCGGTCAGGTCCTCGGTGAGGTGGTAACCCTCCTCGGGGGTCTTGTCCGGCTCGACCGGCGCGAACCCCTCGTACAGCGCCGGGTAGTACTGGTTGTTCTCACCGCCGATGAACCCGTAGAAGTACTCGAAGCCGCCGCCCCCGGACGGCCAGGCATCGAACGGGCCGATCGGGGACGTCTGCCACGGCGGCACTTCGTGACACTTGCCGAACTGCGCCGTCGAATACCCGTTGAGCTTCAACGTCATCGGCAACGCGGCTTTCGTGTTCGGCCGCAACCCCGACGAACCGGGCGCCGCGGTCGCGGTCTCGGTGATCATGCCCATCCCGACCGAATGATGGTTGCGGCCGCTGAGCAGCGCCGCCCGGGTCGGTGCGCACAATGCGGTGGTGTGGAATCGGTTGTAGGTCAGGCCGTCGCGTTGCAGGCGCTCCGCGGTCGGGGTGTGCGCCGACCCGCCGAAGGCACTGGCGGCCCCGAACCCCACGTCGTCGAGCAGGACCACGAGCACGTTCGGCGCACCGTCGGGAGGGAGCAGGGGTTCGATCGGGGGGAAAGTCGTGTCTGGATCCTTGGCGTCATAGGTGACCAGACCGAGGTAGGGCCGATCCGGAATCGGGAGAACCTCGCGACGCACACCCGTTCGCTCCACCATGACCACTCACATCCCGTTCCCGGACGTCGGAACGCTCACGGGTCCCTGCTGGGCCCGGAGTGCAGTGCTGCAACCAACGATATTCTCGCCCTTGGGGCGCGCGGACGAGAATGGGCATGCCCGCCCGCACGCAACCCCGAATCTGCGGTCAGCCCCGGTCCCGGGATGGGTGCCCAGCTGCTCCCGGGGATCGCGCCCGCTCCCAGAGGTCGAGGTGCGTCTCGACGATCCGTCCCCGCAAGCCCAACGCTCCGTTACGGTCCTCATGGCGAACCAACGTGCGCGGGCACGGTGCCACGTCGAGACATGCCGGGCAGGCTCGCGGCACGGAAGGAGCCGTGCCCGGTGGACGAGACGCTGCCGAGCCACACCGGCCACCCGGGCGCCGGTAGGTCTTCGCCTCGAACCGCGCCACAACAGTGGGGTCGTCGAGCCAGGACCGCCACAGCCGTTCGGGGACCCGGATCGGTTGCGGCTGGCCGATCAGGGCGAGTTGCGCGGCCTCGCGGCCCGTCGTGGAGGCGGGCGTCCCTGGCAGCATCGGTGCGGCGGTGACCATGAGGTACCTCCGCTTTCGGGCTCGTCGGGCCTGTAACCGGTGAGGCCAAGGGGTAGGCCTGACACAAAACATCGGGCGAAGACCTGAGCCGCAGGTGGTGTCACCGGGGCGGATGTGCGGTGCGTGCGGCGAGGTAGTCGGCGTGGTCGCGGGCGGCGAGTGCACTCCACCGGGCCGCGGCACCGATGAAGATGCCGAGGAGGTCGGCGAGCACGGGTGCGGGCAGGTCGACGGCCAGTGCCACCAGCGCCGCCCCGCGGGCGGACCGCACCGTGAACCCGGCCGTGCGCAGCAGGAGTGCGAGCCGACCGGGATCGAGGTGGAGCCGGGGCGCCTGCCCGGAAACAACCGGGCCGGTGCCGTCGACGGGGCGAGCGCGGCGGAACGACGCTGACCCGGCCTGTCGATGAGTTCGGTGATCAGTGTGGCAAGCAGGACAGGACGGTCGTGCAGTCGCAGGAAGCTGTCGCCCCGCGTGTCGGTGCTGAGATGGGCGGTGGTGAGTTCGACGATGCGGGTGGGGATCTGGCCGTAGAGCAGAACGAGGGCAGTGGCCACCCGCACCCGCAGGTCGAGGTCGTCGTGGGTCAGGCACCGGCGCAGCGCGGACCAGCGTTCGTGGTCGCCGAGGAGGTGTTCGGAGGGTGCGGTCCTGCTCGGTGAGCCAGGACAGGAGGTTGGCGGCGACTTGGAGGCGTAGTTCTCGCCATACCTTTCACGCGCCGTCTGCCAGTTCTGCGGAGTTGCCCGATTTGTATGTGAACTCGAGTACGCGTTGCTAGCCTTCCCGTGATCGAGACCACACTGCAGGGGGAGATCTGGATGCGGATCGCGCGGACGCGGCCAGGATGTGCGCGGCGAGGTGTGGCTACCGCGGCCCTGGCGGTAGCGGTCGTCCTCGGGGTCGCGACGAGCCCCGCGCCTGCCGTCGCGTCAGCCGAGACGTTTTTCTTCGACGACGTCGGTTCGACGGCCGTTCCGCGGGCGAACTGCGGTCCCGGTTCGCTGCCCGAAACGGGTCTGCAGGGCGACGTTCCGGCCGAGGACCGAAACAACGGCCGAAGCACCCAGGGTTATCGATGCAACATGTCGCTGGTCGGAGGCTTGCAGGATCGCGGTGGTGGCCTGCTGTCGGTGACCTACGACCACTGCTCCTACACCAGCACGTTCTTCCCCGGGAACCTGCTCAACCCCACAACGCCGGGCGTACAGGTGCTCGACGTGTCGAACCCCGCGCGGCCGGTGCTGTCCACGACCCTCAACGAACCCGCGATGCTGGGCGGCACCTGGGAGAGTCTCAAGGTCAACAAGGCACGCAAGTTGCTCGCGGCCACGGCGGTGCCGATCGCTGCCGGCACCGGTTACTTCTCCGTCTACGACATTTCCGACTGTGCCCACCCCCGGTTGCTCAACCGTGGTGCCGGTACCGACGTCACGATGCCGCTGCCCTTCATCTCCCACGAGGGCGGCTTCTCCCCGGACGGCAACACCTACTGGGTGTCCGGTCCCGCACCGGGATTCCTCACCGCCATCGACATCAGAAACCCGGCCGAGCCGCGGATCCTCTGGCAGGGATTGCACGGACTGGGCGGGCACGGATTCGGCATCACCCCAGACGGAAATAGGATGTACCTGTCGAATCTCGGTGGGATCACCGTCCTCGACATCAGCGCGGTGCAACGAGGCGACCCATATCCCACCGTGCCGCAGATCGCCACCTATCTGTGGACCGACGGCTTCTTCAATCAGCACAGCATCCCGGTCACGTATGGGGACAAGCCCTACATCTTCACCGTCGACGAAACCGGCGGCGGGGGAATCAAGGTCTTCGATGTCGCCGACCCGGCGCACGCCGAGATCGTGCAGAAGATCAAGCTCGAGATCCAACTTCCGGCCAATACCGCCGCGAACCTTCGGTCGTCGCAAGGCGGCTCGGTGTTCTCCTACGATCCGCACTACTGCGTGGTCGACCGTCCAGCCGACCCGACCGCGCTCGCGTGCTCCTGGGAATCGTCCGGGATACGCGTGTTCGATATCCGCGATCTGAGCCGCATCAGTGAGATCGCCTACTACAACCCGCCGGCACAGACCGGTAAGAACGTTCAGCTCACCAACTCTCCACACGCATTGTCCTCGCTGATCGGTGTCTCACTCTTCAACTTCGTTCCGCTCGCCCGCGCCGTCTTCGAGGGCAAGACGGATCCGCGGGTCGCGTTCGGCCCACGCGCCGGAATGGTGGCGTTCGGCGACCTGTCCGCGGACTGGTGCTTCTCACCGCCGGAGTTCCACGGCAACCAGATCTGGACCTCGTGCAGCGACAACGGATTCATGGCGCTGCAACTGGACGACACCGTGTATCAACCACCGGCGAATCAGGCATCGACTTATGGGCAGTGACACCAAGCCTTCGTCGTCCCACGGTCCCCTCGTCCTATTGCTGAGCGCCATCCTGCTCGGCGCCGCCGGGATCGCCGCCGGAATGTGGTTGCAATCGAAACGCGACACGAACCCCGAGGGGGTGCAATTGTCATCAGCGGACATCGGTTTCGCTCAGGACATGTCGGTGCACCACGAGCAGGCCGTGCTGATCGCCCAGACGCTGTCGCGGGACATCGATCCGCAGATCCGGGTCATCGCCGATCAGATCGTCGTCGCACAGACCTCCGAGATCGCGACGATGCGCGGTTGGCTCAACCTCTTCGACGAACCGTTCACCACACCGCGCCCGATGCAATGGATGCACGGATCGGATCCCGCCATGAGTGACCACGGCGGCGCACCCATGCCGGGGGCAGCGAGTACCAGCGAGATCACCCGGCTCGCCGGCCTGCGCGGAGCAGATGCCGAGACACTGTTTCTGCAGCTCATGATTCGGCACCACCAAGGAGGAGTCGACATGGCCGAGGCAGCCACCCACTCGGTTGCATCGGAACCGATCCGCCGCATCGCACGCGGGATGATCCGTGACCAGAGCAATGAAATCGCAGTGATGACAGCAATACTCGATACCCGAGACGCGACACCGCTCCCCCACCCTTGAGGCGTTGAGGCTCGCCACCGCTCCACACCCGGAAGCCCACTGTGCGTCCGCCCTTGCCCGGCCGCGAGGACTGTAGAAGCATTTCCGTAGGCGGAGGCCGACCGGTGACTGCATATCGCGCAGATGCCGGGACTGCAAGCTGCCCTCCCTCGCCGCGCCGATGACATGGCGGATTCGGTCAGGGTTGAAACGGCGCAGCCCGCGACGGCGTCCCCTGGGGTCGCGATCAGTCCTGCCGACGGCTGCGGCAGGTCCGAGGAGGAAGCGTGGGCGCTCTGCTCGCAAGCATCCCGACCATCGGCAGCCGACGCTACCGATCGGAGAAACTATGACCACCGAAACCACTCCAGTCTCCATCCAGCGCGAACCGGGACTGGCCGGACAAACCGTCGTCGTGATCGGCGGCAGCGCAGGCATCGGGCTCGAAACGGCTCGCCGCGCCCGGGCGGAGGGTGCCGATGTCATCCTCACCGGCCGCAATCCTGACCGGCTCGAGCAAGCAGCGACAGACGTCGGCGCGCAGCGCACCGCGGCCTTCGACGCCAACGACACCGCCTCCTTGGCGAGCTTCTTCCACGACCTGCCGACACCGATCGACCATGTGTTGGTCACTGCCGGGGGCCCGCGCTACGCGCCCCTGCTCGAGATGGACTCCGACGAGGTGCGCGAGCAACTCAGCGGTCACGTGGTGCTGGGGCTCGAGGTCGCGCGCAACGCGGCGAGCAAGATGAGGCCCGGGGGCACTCTGCTACTGATGGGCGGAACCGGCGGTCGGCGCATCGGTCACGGACTGGGGATCGCGTCCGCCGCCACCGCCGCGCTACCCCCGTTCACGGCGGCCCTCGCGCTCGAGCTCGCGCCGGTTCGCGTCAATCTCATTGCCGCCGGCTTCGTCGACACCCCACTGTCGGCATCGCTGCTCGGAGATCGGCTGGACGCGCGCCGGAACGAATTGCGGACAACACTTCCGATCGGCCGGGTCGTCGGCCCCGCCGACGTGGCCGCACTGGCCGTCCACATCATGAGCAACACCGCGCTCACCGGCGCGACATACGACATCGACGGTGGCCAGCAGTTCGTCTCCTGATGACCACACGGCGAAACGTGGGTGGCTCGAACGACCCGCCCCGATCAATCCCCACGACGAAAAACAGAGAGGCAACCATGAGCACCAACGAAGCAACCAACACGCAGGTCGCGCCGGTCGACATGAAGTTGGAGGTCGTCGTCATCCCCGTCACGGATGTCGACCGCGCCACCGACTTCTACACCCGGCTCGGTTGGAGACAAGACGTCACACCGCCGGGCTCCGGCGTCGTCCAGTTCACCCCGCCCGGCGCCGACGCCTCGATCCACTTCGGCGCCGACCTCACAACGGCCGCACCCGGTTCCGCCAAGGGATACCTCATTGTCTCCGACATCGAGGCTGCCCGTGACCAACTGGTCGCCGCCGGCATCGAGGTGACCCTCTTTCACCTCGGCACGGACGGCCCGGGCGACGGGCTGGACCCGGACCGTCGCAGCTACTTCTCGCTGGCGTCGTTCAGCGACCCCGATGGCAACGACTGGGTGCTGCAAGAGATCACCACCAGGCTTCCCGGGCGCATCGATACCGCCGTCACCTCGTTCGGCTCTGCACGCGACCTCGCGACCGCACTGCGGCGCGTGGCGGCTGCCCACGGCCGGCACGAAGAGCGCACCGGCGAAGAAGACCCGAACTGGCCGGACTGGTACGCCGAGTACATGGCCGCCGAACAGTCCGGGGCGGAGCTGCCCACCTGAGGAGTCGTGAGGCCACGGCCATCGGCAGCTTGCGGCAGGACGGGCCATGTCCACGACGTGGGGTCGGGGTGGCGTCGGGCCCAATCCAGTCGGTGACGGGCAGCATTTGTCACACTGGCTTCATGAATGATGTCTGGCCGATCGTGCATGCGGAGCGTGCGGCGCTGATCGATGACCTCACCGACCTGACCGACGACCAGTGGGCCCACCCCTCACTCTGTGGTGACTGGACTGTGCACGATGTCGCCGCCCACTTGATCAACAACGCGAAGACCACCCGCCTCGGCATCGTGCGCAATATGGCCCGGGCGCGCTTCAACTTCGATCGCCAGAACGCCCAAGGCGTCGAACGCGAACGCGGCGCCACACCCCGCCAAACGCTCGCCCGGCTCGAGCAGGTAGCAACACGCACGTCGACGCCGCCGGCACCGCTCGACAGCAGGCTGGTCGAAGAGGTCGTCCATGGCGAAGACATCCGTCGGCCGCTGGGCATCAACCGTATATATCCGTCGGAGGCGGTCGTCAGATCGCTGCGGTACCAGGCGCGCACCCCGGTATCCCTGGGAGGTGCGAAGCAACTCATTGCCCAGGTCCGGTTGCGGGCCACCGACGCAGACGTGTCGATCGGTGACGGCCCAGAAGTCTGCGGCCCTGCGCTATCACTGCTCATGGCAATATCGGGACGTAAGTCGGCGCTGGGTGACCTCGACGGACCCGGAGTATCTGCGCTGAAGTGACAGTCTGGCGACAGCGCCCCGACGGACAGGTGGTTCCGCAGAGCGGATATCTGTCGATCGTCGCGCGGTTGTCCGCAAGCCGAACCCTCACCGGGGCGCGACAGGCGCCCAGCGCATTTCGGGCAGCAGCCGGCGCCCGTCCCGAAGCACGCTGGTCAGGAAGCAACCGTGGTCGCGTCGAGGACCAGCTTCCCTCGGACGTGTCCTGCCCGGCCCACTTCGTGGGCAGCTTGCGCCTCGGTGAGGGGATACACGGAGCTGACCGTGGGCCGCACTCTGCCGTCATCGACGAGCCGGGAGATCTTGGTCAGCGTGTCGGCGTTCGGTTCGACGCTGAAGTGTCGCGTCCGTATACCGCGTCGCTCGGCTTCGGCCTTGACCTCGTCCGGAACCTCTGCTGGCAGGGCGACGAGAACCCCGTCTCGCTTCAGCACGTCCAGGGACCGCTGTTGGACTGTGCCGCCGACCGTGTCGATCACGGCATGCACCGGAGCCACCGACGTCTCGAACCGCTGCTCGCGGTAGTCGACGAACTCGTCAGCGCCGAGCGAGTTCACGTACTCCCGGTTGGAGCCGGACGCGGTTGCGACCACGTGCGCTCCCAGGGCCTTCGCAAATTGCACGGCCAGATGGCCGACACCACCGGAGGCTGCATGGATCAACACGCGCTGCCCTCGTTGTAGACCGGCCTCGTCGAAGAGGGCCCTCCACGCCGTCAATCCGGTCATCGGCACCGCCGCCGCTTGTATGTGGTCCAGGATGGGCGGCTTGGCGACGACCTGACTGGCGGGGACTGCCGTGTACTCGGCGTAGGCGTTTCCGGGTTCGGGCAGCCGAACCATTCCATAGACGCTGTCGCCCTGCCGGAACCCGCTGACGCCGTTACCGACCACTTCCACTACTCCCGAGATGTCCCACCCCGGAATCCACGGCAGCGGAACATCGGGAAAGTCTTCGAACCCGCCTTCGCCCAGCAACCAGTCCAGCACGTTGACCCCCGCAGCATGCACCCGCACCACGAGTTCGTCCCCGGCAGGGTCCGGACGGGGGGCATCCTCGTAGACCAGATTCTCCGGTCCGCCATAGGCGTGGAGCCGCACCGCTTTCATTTCTTCCATGTTCCTCTACCTCTCCGGCCTCTGCCACGACGGTGACGACAGAAGAGAGGTCAGGACCTCCTGCGACCTCCGCGCGCCGGCCTGCCCGACCCCAGTCAAGGACGGGCGGGTGTCCATCTAGCCTGTGCTCGGGCTGGTCGGGGTCTGGATCCGCCGCCGCGTCGCCGAACCGCCCGCGTTCGAGGAGCTCCGGGAGAACAACGAACTCGCCGCCAGCCCCCTGAAAGACGCCTTCGCCACCAAAGCCAATCGCCGGCGCATGCTCATGGCCGCATCCCTGCCCCTGCTGAACAGCGTCGGCTACTACGTGCTGTTCAACTACCTGCCCACCTATCTGACGAAGCAACTGAACTTCAGCTCCTCCGCCAGCTTCACGGTCACCTCCATCGGACTTCTCGCCCTGATCACCGCCGTCCCGGTCGCCGCCCTCCTCTCCGACAAATACGGACGCCGGCCCCTGCTCTTCGGCTCCGGCGTCGCCATGGCCCTGCTCGCATACCCCGCCTACCTCGTCATGCAACAGGGCACCATCGTGCTCGCCGTCCTCGGCATCGTCGTGCTCGCCGTGCTCTTCGCCGGCCACACCGGAGTCATCCACACCGCACTGATGGAACTCTTCCCCGCCTCCGTCCGGACCACGTCCTACTCGATCGGTTACAACATCGGCCTGGCCATCTTCGGGGGCGCCGGACCGCTCATCGTCACCGCCCTGATCGCGAGCACCGGCGACCCGGGGATCCCCGCCTACTACGTGATCCTTGCGGCACTCGCCACCGCCGGCTGCGCCTTCTTCCTGTCCGAGACACGCAACAGCGGTGTAGACGCCTGACCGGCGCCCGGGAACCCACCCCGGGAGGCATCCCCCAGCACCCGACCGGCTGGACGGGCACCGCACAGGCCGGCGCCCAGGATCGATGACCGGTACCCGATCACGTGGACCGTCGCGCACTGGGGGCGTTCCCGCGTCTTCCAGACGCGACAGCAACATGTCGTCCCGCACGACCTTTCGAAACCCTGGGTTGACCGCAGCTTTGCGGAAAGAACATGTCGAGATCCCAACCCCGGCTCCGTCCCAGCATCGCATCGGCACAACACCAATTGGAGGATGGATCCCATGGCACACGTACAACGATTCGACCACATCGGCATCACCGTCGCCGACCTCGACTCGGCAACGGCGTTCTTCGTCGGACTGGGCCTCGAGGTCGAGGGCACCGGATCCGTGGAGGGCGAATTCGTGGAGACCGTCTGCGGCATCCCCGGCGCGCACTGTGAGATCGCAATGCTGCGACCGCCCAACGGAGGATCCCGGCTGGAGCTCGCGACCTTCGTCACGCCCGACCACGTGCCCGGATCGCCCACAGCGATGGCCAACGCGCTTGGCCTGCGCAACGTGTCCTTCGAGGTCGGCGACCTCCAGGCGGCCGTCGACGCGGTGGCCGCGGACGGGTACGGGCTCATCGGCGGCATCGGTGAGTACGAGAACAGCGTGCGAATGGCCTACGTGCGTGGGCCCGAAGGGATCATCGTGTCCCTGTTCGAGCAGATCGGCTGACGCACGTGCGCGTTACCCACGTGTGTCAATCCGTCGCCATGGACGCGGCCGTAGCTCGACGACGTTTCAGAATGCCCGTCTGTATCCGTCCCGTACGCGGATCCCTGTTCGGTCAGCTCTGTGCACGGTCGTCGGCGCTCAGCCCTCGCCCTTGTGAAGCAGCGAAACCATGACGCGAGATCCCGCCCGACTGGCGACCGGGACTGCAAGCGCGCGGCCCTCCACGTGGCCGGCGATATCGAGGCCGGGGTGTGGATCGTCAACCAAGTGCACGGGTTCGGCGGATACGCGGTCGCATCCCTGGTACTGCTACTGGCGATAGATCTCCACGTGGGCGTTCGTGATCACGCCGGCATCCAACGAGGGGGCACCCCAATTCGTGCTGCACGCCCCCGTGGCCTGACCTGTCGGCACGAATGAGCGACTGGACTGACTGAAAGGCCCGATCGCGTAGAACGGAAAGGCGTTGGGGATGCCGTGAAGGCCCCAACAGTCGACGATCAGCGCGTACTCCCTGCCAGCGGGCGCATCGGTGTCATGGCAGGTCGCCGTCGCGCTGAAGGCATCCCGCTGGATGACGCAGTCCTGGGGGTCCGCCTGGGCGGTGCCGGAGCCGATGATCGCTGTGAAGGCCAGCCCCGATACGACGGCGGCCGTGACGCGTGCTGCAGCAATAATTGTGCTTCTCATTGAGATCCTCTCAGTAGCAAGACGTCTGATGTCGGGCAGCCCCCGCTGGGCCCGTCCGATGCCCGACGGCCCGCGCATCGTGCAAGGAAAAATAACGTTTCTGTTCTTGTGCGAATCCACTAGGCACAGACGAGGGTCGAAGCGAAGAGTGGTTACGACGGCTATGTCACGGATGTTGTCCGGCGTCGAGTGGCCGGGTTCGGAAGGTCTCGGGTCGAGGAGCGGGCAGCCTGATCGGGGTGTGGCCGACCATCGGCCTCGGCCGGACTCAGCCGACAGATGCACATTCGCTGGCAAGTTCGTAGCGACAATGCCGAGCGGCTGGCCTGCTCAGATGACGATGGGTGCCCCCGTGACGAGGTCCCAGAGTCCCAGACCCAGGAACAGCACAGCACCCACTGCCGACTGCACCGGATTTCCGTTCAGAAAACCCTCAGCACCCCAGGCGACCAAATCGGTGAAAATTTCAGACGAACCCACAGTTCTCGCTCCTTGTTGTCGGTATCTTGCGTTAACACCTTGATCGCCCAGACCGACTGGTCTGTTACGGATTCACATCCCTCGGCCGCGCACGGGCGCGGAGTGCCACACGTCGGCGAGCAGGTCGTAGGACTTCAGCCAGGATTTCGGTGGTCTCGGCCTGGGAGGCATCACCTCGTCGGCCTGCGCGTGTTCGGCGAACTCGTCGAGGTACGCCTTGACCGGTCCTCGATCATTGTGCGGCGGTTGGCGTGCGGTGCGCCATCCTCGGCTTGCGTCTCCAGTAGGTCGATACAGCACTCTTTGCTACGTGGATGACGACGAGCTCTACTCCATCGGCCAGTTGGCCGAGCGCAGCGAGCTGCCGGTGCGCACGATCCGCTTCTACTCCGACGAGGGGATCGTGCCGCCGACCGAACGCAGCCCGGCCGGCTACCGCCGGTACGACGCTCAGGCAGTGGCTCGCCTCGACCTGGTCCGCACGCTACGCGATCTCGGACTGTCTCTGCCCACCATCCGCACGGTGCTGAACAACGACGTGTCCCTGAAGCAAGTCGCGGCCATACACGCTCAGGCACTTGACGTCCAGATCCACACCCTCCGGCTGCGACGCGCCGTCCTGCGCGCCGTAGCGAAGCTCGACACCACCCCAGAGGAGATGGCACTGATGCATCAGCCGGCCAAGATGTCCGACGCCGAACGCCATCGGCGCATCCAGAACTTCATCGACGAGGTTATCCGCAGTCGGCATACCGGCTTTCAGCCACCGCGCGCGGTGACGGTCCTCTGTCGAGCCAGACTCCGGACGGAGAACATGGGGAAGCAGAACCCTCCGAGAGCCAAGCCTCGACTTGTCGGGTGGCAGGAAGCCGTCGAGCCATCCCCTCGTTCTCCTGCGATTCGCTACGAACCGTCGGTTCGAACACATAGCGGCCACGCAATTCCAGCCGGAGACCGGAGGACTGGTCTGCGTAACGGAAGGTGGTGCCGTCGTAGACGGTCAACGCCGTTGGTCAGAGCGCGATGGCGCAGGATCCATCAAATCCCGGTGCTGTTCGGCGGTGCTCGTCGGCTGTTCGACGTGTTGCCCGCCCGCGTCGAGTTGGAGATCGTTCGGGTGATCGACACGCCGGAGGCCGGCCATATCCGCTACCGCGTGCGTCACTGAGCCTGCTACTTGCTCGTCGCTTCGCGCGCGAGTCACATCTGGTCGGCGCAGGGCGATACGCATACATGAGGGGCGAAACGCGCACACTGATCCTGTCCGTCGCAATGATGACTTGTATCGCGCTGGCTACGGGCTGTCAGTCGACCAGCGAACAAACCGGATCCGTCGACGGGACGACGATCCCGTGGAGCACGGTCCCCGCCGCACAGTCCGGTGGAGGTGCCGCGCCCCAACCACCGGATCCTCCCCCACCGACGTACCCGAACGGGGGTCCCGGCGCCCCCGACCCTCCCACACCGACGATACCGGGCCCGACGATATCCGGCATCCCATTCTTCCCGCCCACAGCGCTGGTGACCCCACCCGTCCCCGGAGTTACGGCCAGCGGCATGCACATCGAGCGGCACGACGGATTCGATCGCATCGTCTACGACTTCGGCGGCACATACGCGCCTGGCTGGCGCGCCGAATACGTCGCCGAGGCAACGCAACGCGGTCAAGAGACCGCGACACGACTCCACGGTCGATCGATCCTGCAGATCTACTTCTTCGACACGGACTCCCCGGCCGAGAGTGGGATCGCCGCGTACAACGGACCGAACCCGTTGTCGGACCCCGCGGCGTACAGCGTGGTCGAGGTACACCTCACACCGAACTACGAGAGAGGCACCCAGTCGTTCGTCGGCCTCCGTACCGACTACCCGCAGTTCCAGGTCACGACTCTCACAGAACCGACGAGAATCGCCGTCGACATCCACGACTAGCGCCGCATTCGGGCACTCGGCGCCCCGGCAGAGATTGCATTCCCGGGGCGACACGAGCCGACTTTCGTGACAGATCGTCAAACTCGTTGACATACTTGAAGTGATGACTATCCGGATAATGCTCGACGGCTTTCACAAGGATGCGATCTCGATGCGAGATAACAGGCCCGCAACCTCCGCACTGCAGCTCTACCGCGCCTTTCAGCACCAGCACCCCCGAACTCCGGTCCCGGCCGACTACGTCACCGAATGCGGTTTCCGACTAGGACGTTGGCAGGACCGCCAGCGGATTGCCCGCATGCTCGGCACACTGCCACCCCAGCGCATCGAGCAACTCGACGCGATCGGCTTTCTGTGGAGCGATGACGACGTCCCACTTCCTGCCGTGTCACGTACCGACGCCAAGCGGCGACGGATGCTCACCGCCATCGCCGCCTACCGCGAAGAGCACGGCAACGCCCTTGTTCCCGCGAACTATGTCACCGCAGACGGTGAACAGGTGGGCCAATGGCTCTACCGGGCGGTGAAGAAGTGGAGGGCCGACGCCTTGCCGGACAAAGAGCGTCGCACACTCTCCGTCCTCGGGGTCTCCCCCGGTCCACGACCACGAGGCCCCCGAACATCGGCACACCTTGTCGGACAGGCGACGTAAGGCAGACGGCCCGCACCCTGAATACTGTTGCTGTACAGATCTTCGAGCATCAGGTCATTCCCCGGACAGGTCGGCCGAAAGATCCCGAACCTCGACACCGGCTGAAATCTCGACCTCGACGGCCAACTCGGGCCGGTCGTCGAATTCGAGACGAAGACCGGTGTCAACACCGGAACTATGGAAGGGTCCGAGCCGGCAGGCCGTTGAAAGCACGAGGCGAGGAAGATGAGCTCATGGATGTGCCCCACCGTGTCGGCGTGCTCGTGTTCGACGGCGTGAAGATGCTCGACGTCGCCGGTCCATCCGAGGTCTTCACCGAGGCCAATCGACTCGGCGCCACGTACCAGTTGATGCTGTGCTCGGTCGGGGCGGTCGACGTGACCGCGTCCACCGGGATGCGGATTTCCGTCGATGTCGATGCCGCGGACACAGGTCTTCTGTCAACCGCGCTGGTGATGGGCGGCGACCGATTTCCGTCGACGCCGGTGAGCCCGGAACTCGCGGCTGCGGCCACCACTCTGGCCGCCAAGGCCGACCGGATGGCCTCGATCTGCACCGGTGCGTTCATCCTGGCGGCGGCCGGGCTCCTCGACGGTAGACGCGCGACCACTCACTGGCAGCACGCCGATACCCTCGCGCGCGGATATCCCCGGATCACCGTGGAACCCGACGCAATCTTCGTCGAGGACGGCACCATCTTCTCCTCGGCAGGAGTCACCGCAGGCATCGACTTGGCCCTGGCTCTCGTCGAACGCGATCACGGCACCGAACTGGCACGAACGGTCGCCCAATCGCTCGTGGTGTACCTCCAGCGACCGGGCGGTCAGTCCCAGTTCTCCCCCAGCCTGCGCGGGCCGCGGCCACGCACCGGACAGCTCCGCGAGGTGGTCGATGCCGTGGCCGCGGATCCCGCCGGTGACCACTCCATCACTCGGCTCGCCGCACGCGCCAACGTCAGCCCCCGGCACCTGACCAGGCTGTTCCAGGACGAGTTGGGCACCACCCCGGCCAAGTACGTCGAACTGATCCGATTCGACACTGCAAAAGCCATGCTCGATGCAGGCCACACCGTGACTTCCGCGGCGCAGCACAGCGGATTCGGCAGCCCGGAGACTTTGCGACGCAGTTTCATCCAGCATCTCGGGGTGTCGCCGCGGGCGTATCGGCAGCGATTCCACTCCGCCCATCGCTGAGAGCAGCCGACCGGACATGTCCCGATCTGTGCGGAAGTGGGCCGGAATGGCGGTTTCCGCCGCGGTTGACAATGTCACTGTGAAGTAGATCAGCCGCGCCCCGCGGACCAGAACTTCCGGAAGCGAGAAACGCATGACCGACACCGTCGCAGGCATTGACATTCCCGACACCGTCCTGGTCACCGAAGCCACGGAATTGGTGCGGGAGGCCGCGAACCCGTTGATCTACCACCACTCCCGGCGCGTGTTCCTGTTCGGCTCACTCCGAGCCCGGCACCAGAAACTCGCGTTCGATGCCGAACTGTTGTACGTCGGGGCCATGTTCCACGACCTCGGACTCACGACGAAATACCGACGCGCGGATCAGCGATTCGAGATCGACGGAGCCGACGAGGCCCGCAATTTCCTCCGCTCCCACGGAATCGGCGAATACGAGGTAGACACGGTGTGGACGAGCATCGCACTCCACACCACCCCCGAGATTCCACTGCATATGGCACCGGAGATCGCGCTGCTTACCCGCGGCGTCGAACTCGACGTACTCGGTATCGGCTACGACGCGATCACCGACGAGGAACGCGCCGCCGTCGTTGCCTCCCACCCGCGGCCGGCCTTCAAGAACGAGATCCTCGCTGCCTTCACGGATGGACTCGAAGACCGCCCGGATACCACGTTCGGCAACGTGAAGGCCGATGTGCTGGCACACTTCGTTCCCGGCTTCGTCCGGGGTGACTTCGTCGATGTAATCCTGAACTCCGCGTGGTCCGAATGATGTCCGTGCCGGTTCTTCAGTTGACACCGCCCGGCAGATGACATTGCAGCAACGCCGCTGCCGAAACCCAGTCCAGGTTCATAATCTCGGCCGCCCGTTCGTCACCGACACACCCTCGAACTTTGGCTTCGAAATCTGCGACGGATGCAGGCCGGCGCGGATGCCCCATCGGCAGGTCGACCACGGCCTCGAGTTGTGATCCGTCGCGGAGTTCGACGACTACCGTGCAGTCTCCATCGAGCACTCCCTCCCCCACTGGCTCGGCAACCACGCTGACACTGTCGAGAATTCTCCGCACTTCCGGCCGCTGCACAGCAGCGTCCGTGAAGCTCCCGATATCAGGGAATCCGTCCAGCAGGGCGGCCGCTATACCGTAGTTCAGCGAGAACTTGCCTTCCAGGCCTGAACTCGGATAGTTGTGGATCAATGGCAAAACCGCGCTGTGCGGAGTGCGCAGCCGTATACGGGCGATGTCGTCGATCGACAACCTACCGAGCGACCGGACCGCCGAGATAGGACGCTGGAGCGCGTAACAACACGGGTGAAGCTTCAGCCCGAGGCCATCCGGGATGATGGGACCTTCGAACTGCAGGGATCTCTGCCCCCCGACGAGCCGGAACCATTCACCGACAGCACGAGGGTCGGCAGTCGCGCCCGCTGCCGCGAGCGTGGCCGCACGCACACCAGCCTGGGCAGCGAATCCGACTTGCATCGACTTGCCTGCGGTGCCGAAGGCTTGGCGGACGCCACCTGCGGCGGGGACAGCATGCGCCATCGCAGTAGCGATACCGTCAGAATCGAGCCCGAGCGACAGCCCCGCCGCAACAGCAGCCGAGATGGCACCGACCGTCGCGGTGGTGTGCCATCCCTGCGTGTAGTGCTCCCAACCGAGCGCTGCACCCAGGCGTGCCATGACACCCGCCGCCGCCAGGTACTCCCGCGCACCGCCGCCCGCTGCCAACGTGGCAGGAACGCACACCACACTGATGTGCGTCGTGGAGGGTATGTGCAGATCGTCGAAATCGAGCACGTGCCCGACCGCTGCCCAACGCAGTGCAGCCGGCAGACCATCCGTCCACGCAGCCACCGGATCGTCCAGTGCAGCAAGGGCCACTGCAACGGTATCGACAAGAGCACGTCGAGCGAGGTCGAGATCCGCGGCCCCTGGCTCGATACCGGCGGCCCACCTTGCGAGATCGTGCGCGCTGACATCGGTTGATTCATGCGGCGCAATCCTCATAGCCCACTCCTTTTCCCCACCGGTGCGCCCGCTGCGCCCAGCTGGACATTGATGGCACACCATACCGTTCACCGGCACACCCCACAAGAAATCACTCCCGAGATAAGTCGCCGCATGTTCGCTACCTTCCGCTTGTCCTACCAAGCCTGTAGGCCAACGCACTCCACCCCCCCCCCCCCCCCCCC